>NZ_JJML01000043.1 GCF_000775285.1 Neosynechococcus sphagnicola sy1
TTCAGCTTCTGAAGCATCCGAAACATTGTCGTTATGCTGACTCGAACCCCAACTGCTTCGTCTAACAGATCACACAGTTCGCTCAAGGTGGCATCATTATTTGTCTCAACTAAGCCACTCAACACAGCCAGATGCTCAGCACTGAGTTTGCTGGGGGTTTGTTCTGTTCGCTGCTTCGGACGGATAGTCCCGGTCTCTCGATATTGCTTCGTTAGTTTGCGTACAAAGCTGTATGCTACATGAAACTGTTCGGCTAGCTTGCGTTGAGAGGTCTTCCCGTCTATGTATCTCTCAACTATTTTTCTCCGCAAGTCTTCAGAATATGGGCGCACGTTTATCTAGATTAACAGTGGATTCCTATATCTTACCTCGCCAGCCCTACTAGGCTGAAAAACGCTATAATTAAGAGAGGGGCTAGTATGGAAAAACCTATCTGTACATGCCATATATCCTGTCTAACAAAGCTAGCCTTGAAAAGCATGAATACAAAGGCAAAAGACAGAAAAATTGGAGGAATAGACCAAAATAAATAGAAGTCAAAGAAAACCTGTGTCAATACAAATAAAAGCAGTGATGATACTAATAGAAAGGCAAATATTTGGTAGCTAGGGCCGATGATGGACATTGCTTCAGAATATCCATTGGCTATTTCAAATGAATTAAGGATATACGAGTGAAGATCATTGATGGATTGACCAGAAAGTATCCAACAAATATCAATAGAAATCAAATAAACTATTGGAATCCAAGGAAATACGTTTTTTCTTAACCCTTGATCTAATCCAATAATCAACATAATCAATGCAGTGATTGGGAAAAAAGTAAACTTAATTAGACTAACTAAGGATAATGAAGCAGCTGTCAAATACAAGAATAAATTGCCTGAAAGGTCGAAAATATTCTTGCTCATCGGAAAATGGTTAATCCTGGCGTGTACGAGATAATAATAAAGTACAAACAAGAAAATAAAGCTAAAATAGAAAGACTCACCAAGGGAATAAGCTCCAAATATAAATAGCAGAATAAGAACCAAGAATTTTTGACGAATTATGCTTGTCAGCCTTAGAATTAAGCCTAATTTAATGACAACAAGTAAAATCGAAGGCAATAAGGAGAAGGGGTAAAACCCTGGTAAAAAAATACCTGTAAAGAGAAAATGATAAGGACCATAGGTGAATATTATTTCTTTGCCAAAACTCATTTTATTTAAAGTGGCGTAACCCAAGACAGACACCCAAGCAGTGAATAATCCTTCACCATCAATAAATCCTGGAGACCAGGGCACACTCAATAATAAATTTTGGAGAATTAAGAATACTGTTATGATTTCGCAGGAATTATTGGTGATTTTTTTATATAAATATTGAAAAGTTTGAACATTTATTTGTAAAATTTTGGAGTAAGCGAATGGTGAAATAGGCATGGGATAAATCCACAAATATAGTGCAGTGAACTATATGATTAAGGCGGAGTATAAAATGGGAATATAGAAAAGCCTCTACAGCAATCAAGCAGCACTAAGCTAATCAGCATTCATTTTTCCAGGCTGATCAACTTGCTGCAAGGGTTTCACGACTGATCTCAAGCGGTTTGGATGCGCAACAGCTTAATCTCCAAAAATATAGAGATACTATGTCATGGTTCTCCTATTTTAATGTTTGATGTGGTTAGCTTCTCAAAGGCTTACCAGCAACCCCCTTCAAAACCTAGCTAATCACCCTTTCAAGGTTCATAGCCTACTTGGTAGTCGTTTTAGTGCTTGTTGCGAGCTGTAAGGCTGCATTTAAACGAGTTGTATCTTGACCTCTATGATGCAGAATCAGCCAGGATTGCAGCAAATCTGGCCCATGCATCTCTCCCATCAGAGCCGCCCGGAGGCTGCGCATGACCATCCCTTTCTTCAGCTTTTTTGATGCCACCACTTGATTTAGAATCTCTTTTGCCAGATCCAGGGTCAGTGGCTGATTTGCGTGGGCATCTTGAAGCGATATCAATTCAGAGAGCACTTCACCCATCCCCTGCTGTTGCAGTTGGGCGGTGGCGTCGTCATTAAACATCAAGGTCGTCTTAAAAAACACTTCACCCTGGATAACGGCATCCTTGAGCAGAACTAAACTGGGGCCTAGGAGTTGGGTGATGGTTTCTAACCAAGGGCGATCGCCTACGGGATCAAAGACAAACTCGGCAGCCTGCCAGTAGGGAATCAGCCGATCAGTGAGTTCCGGACTCGGCATCCTATGTAAGTATTGACTATTCAGCCAATTGAGCTTGTCCCAGTCAAATTTAGCGCCAGCTTTATTCACCCGCTCGAAACTAAATTGTTGAGCCGCTGCTTCTAAGCTAAAGATCTCCGCCATGCCCTCTGGGGGCGACCACCCCAATAGAGTCATGTAGTTGGCGATCGCTTCCTGGGTATAGCCCAACTGACGAAACTCCGAGATCGAGGTCACCCCATCCCGCTTTGACAGTTTCTGACCCGCTGGATTCAAGATCAGCGGTGTGTGGGCAAACTGGGGCACGGTGGCTGACAAGGCTGCATAGAGCAAAATTTGCTTCGGGGTGTTGCCAATATGGTCTTCACCACGAATCACATGGCTGATGGCCATCTCAATGTCATCCACTACAACCACGAAATTATAGAGGGGTTGACCGATCTCATCCTCTGAGGCGGCTCGGGCAATAACCATGTCCCCTCCCAGATCCCGCCCCTTCCAGGTCACCGTGCCCCGCACCAGATCTTCCCAGGTAATTTCCTGGTGATCCTGAATCTGAAACCGGATCACGGGCTTCCGTCCCGCTGTGACAAAGGCAGCCCGCTGCTCTGGAGTGAGATGGCGATGACGATTGTCGTAGCGAGGAGCTAGCCCTCGGGCTTTTTGAGCTGTTCGCATGGCCTCAAGTTCGTCTTCGGTGCAGTAGCAACGATAGGCCAACCCTTGATCTAGCAACTGCTGAATTTTCTGGCGATATAAATCCAGCCTTTGGGACTGGAACCAAGGACCTTCATCCCAGGTCAACCCCAGCCAGGTTAAACCATCCACGATATTTTCCGTATATTCTGTCCGCGATCGCTCCAGATCGGTATCTTCAACGCGCAAAATAAACTGGCCGCCGTGATGACGGGCAAACAGCCAGTTAAACACCGCCGTTCTGGCGGTGCCAATGTGAAGATTCCCGGTAGGGCTGGGTGCAATCCGAACGCGAACAGACATATGGACACACAATGAAGAACAAAGCGGAGAGTGCGACGGGGGGGGTGCAGACCTGCTCAACCCAATCTCCACTTTAGCCGTAACTGGCGACTTCAGAACCCTCGACCTAGCGCTCAAAAGGCGATCGCTCGCTCCATCTGATTGGAGTTTAACGAGGGGCTCAGCAACAAAAAACCGACAGGGTTCGGGTGGAATCTGTCGGCTACTGTGTGTTCCCTGTTGATGACTCGGCTGAAGTTGAGTCCTCTATACTATGGCTGGTTTATCCTCCCTCATAGGAGATCGAGATCATCCTTATTATGTGATCTTGATCACGGCTGCCCCGAGGTCGGTAGGGGGCTAATGCGATAGGCGCAACGGCGATCGCCTTGCAGAATATGTTCCAGGCGTTCCACCTGCGCCTCGGCACCGAGCAAAGCACTAAAAACAGCCAGTTCGGAGCTACACAGCTGTTGACAGGTTTGGGCGGCAGCGCAGATCGGACAATGGGTTTTCCACAAACAGGAGGGAACCATCGGCTTGCTCAATCACTGCGGCCATGTAGCCTTCCTGTGATCGCAACCTGGATAGTTCCCCAACTTGTTGATGCCAATTGCTTTTGGAAAGGGTTTCAGACAGCCGCTGGCGGTAGGTTTGCACCTGCCGCTGGGTTCGTTCTACCAGCAATCGCTCCAGCCCCTCTGCACCAAAGACCGTTTGCATATCTTGCAGCAACTTCACCGTTAGATCGGCATGACTGTCGGGAAATAGTTTGGCTGTGACTGCGGTGAGTTGCCACAATTTCACAGGCCGACCCAAGGCTCGCCGTTCTGCCTGATAGGTCACCTGCTGTTCTGTTTGCAGCGTCTGAAGATGCTGGCGCACAGCCATGGGAGACACCTGTAATTGTGCGGCCAGTGTGGTGGCAGTTTGGGCACCCTGCACCTTCAGTAGGTGTAGAATTTGCTGCTTGGCTCTGGGCTTATCTTCCATAGATTGACAGCTGAATCTTTTTGCTAACGAAGCCATCTACTCAACGAGTTTTTGCCATTTTAGCGATGTCTGGAAAAATTAATAGTAAGTTAATTATCGAATGAATATCGTGGAATCTAAAGGTTGTGGCACAGGTCGTTCTGGAAAATATCTACAAGAGTTTCGCTGGACAGCGGGGCACTGCAACAACCCCTGTGGCGACCCCGGCTCCATTGGCCGGGTTAGGGGCATATCCCTCTAGTTCTGATGCATCTGGGCGGCTGACCACTGTGCTGAGAGCCATCAATCTCACCGTTGAGGATGGGGAGTTTATGGTGCTGGTGGGGCCATCGGGTTGTGGGAAGAGTACCATGCTGCGTTTAATTGCCGGACTGGAGAGCTTGACGGGGGGAACGATCTGGGTGGGCGATCGCCGGGTCAATGACCTACCGCCAAAACAGCGGGATATTGCCATGGTGTTTCAGAATTACGCCCTCTATCCCCACATGACGGTGTATGACAATCTGGCCTTTGGGTTACGGCGCTCTGCTCGGAGGCCGCAGCACTCCCAGAGTTCCTCAGGAGGTCTTGAGCATTTACTCGTCAGTCTTACCCGCAAGATGCCAAAGCCCCTACGGTACCAATCGGCCTCAGAGCGGGCGATCGCTCAACAGATTCAGACGGTGGCGGAGATGCTACAAATTGAGGCGTTGTTAGAGCGTTTTCCGCGACAACTCTCGGGGGGGCAGAAGCAGCGGGTGGCTTTGGGACGGGCGATCGCCCGCAATCCCCAAGTGTTTTTGATGGATGAACCTCTCTCGAATCTGGATGCCAAACTCCGCACGGAAACCCGCGCCCAAATTATCAAGCTGCAACGACAATTAGGCACCACCACCCTCTATGTCACCCATGACCAGACCGAAGCCATGACCATGGGCGATCGTATTGCCGTGATGAATGCGGGGCAGATTCAACAAATTGCCTCCCCCCTGGAACTTTACAATCACCCGGTAAATCGCTTTGTGGCGGAATTTATTGGCTCACCACCAATGAATTTTCTGCCGATGCTGGTGACCGAGTCCCTGAAACTTCACCATCCCCAATTTCACCTCCCTCTGCCCCCCATCTGGGAAGCCCCCCTCCAACCCTATCGGGGACAAACCCTGACCTTGGGCATCCGGCCTGAGCATCTGAGCTTAGCCGCCGCCGCCCCCGAGCATCTGCCCGTCGAAGTGGAACTAGTCGAAGCCCTGGGAAATGACACCTACCTGGCCGTAAGTCTTCAGGAAACCGGGGAGTCGCTGCAAGTCCGGGTGGCTCCTGAGTGCCCGATCCGACCTGGGGAATCCCTGTGGTTGGCACTTACCCCTACCAAGGTGCATCTTTTTGATCCGCAAACCGGGCAGGCGATCGCTAGCGCGTGAGTTCCACGGCATCCCGTCCATCGACATCCTGGAGATAGACCTTAACCGTTTCTTCTTTGGCCGTGGGCAGGGTTTTACCGACAAAGTCGGGATGAATGGGTAAGTCACGATGCCCCCGATCTACCAACACCACCAGCCGAATGATTTCTGGCCTACCGTAGTCGTTGACAGCATTTAAGGCAGCTCGAATCGTTCGCCCCTTATAAATCACATCATCCACCAGCACCACCGTTTTACCAGCCAAATCAAAGGGAATATCGGTTTTGGCAGGGGTTCGCAGGCCAATCTGATCGAGGTCATCCCGGTAGAAGGTGATGTCTAAGGCTCCCACAGGCACAATCACTGCTTCTAAGATTTCAATCTGTCGTGCCAACAGTTGAGCCAAGGGCACCCCACGGGTATAAATTCCCAGGAGCACCAGTTGGGTGAGATCGCCCGCCTTTTCGACCACCTGAGAGGCCAGACGATTGAGGGTGCGACGTAATTCTTCAGCGGAGAGAATTTCTACAACTTCAGACGACATGGGGGTTGGACAGCATGAATTACCAGTTATACTCCATATTCTTGAAGGTTACACTGAAAATACTTTCAACAGTCTGGCTTCTGGACTTATACTGGAGGTTCTGACTGCAACTTTACGAGGATTATAGAGGAACTGACATGTCGCGCTATCGAGGTCCGCGGCTCCGAATTACCCGCCGTCTAGGAGATTTACCGGGGCTTACTCGCAAAACCGCAAAGCGAGCCTATCCCCCCGGTCAGCATGGTCAAAACCGTAAAAAACGGTCTGAGTATGCAATTCGTCTAGAAGAAAAGCAGAAGCTCCGCTTTAACTATGGTTTAAGTGAGCGCCAACTCCTCCGCTATGTGCGTAAAGCCCGTCGAGCCAGTGGTTCTACCGGGCAGGTTTTACTGCAACTGCTGGAAATGCGTTTGGATAATACCGTCTTTCGTCTGGGGATGGCTCCCACCATTCCAGCCGCTCGCCAGTTGGTGAATCATGGACATGTAACGGTTAATGGTCGGAGGGTGAATATCCCCAGTTACCAGTGTCGCCCCGGTGAAGTCATCAGTGTGCGCGATCGCGATTGCTCTCGCCAGTTAGTAGAGCAAAACTTGCAATATCCAGGTCTGGCAAATCTTCCCAGCCATTTAGAGTTTGACAAAGCCAAGCTTACTGGCAAAGTGAATAGTGTTGTTGAGCGCGAATGGGTGGCTCTCCAAGTCAATGAGTTGCTGGTGGTTGAGTACTACTCACGACAAGCTTAAGGATTCAGTCCCTCGCTAGCAATGTCGTCTCAATGCAGTCGTTCCAGCCATAGAAGTTGACTTCTATGGCTGTTTACTGCGTCTATATAGACCTTAGGTGCCGCTACCGCTACTGGCGGTGAGCAGTACTTCCCCTTTTAACATCCTTTGGGCAGCATCCAACAGTGCTTCTTCTAGGTAGGGCTTAGTGAAGTAGCCACTGGCTCCTAGCTGGGCAGCAATCTGCCGGTGGCGATCGGCTCCCCGTGAGGTCAACATGGCAATGGGCAAATGACTCAGAGTTGGTTCCTTTTGAATCCGGGACAGCAATTCCAGCCCATCCATTCTGGGCATCTCAATGTCACAGAAGACAATGTCGCAGGGTAACCCGGCCCGTAGTTTCTCCCAGGCTTCTTGGCCATCACGGGCTTGCTCCACACGATAGCCCACCTTGTTGAAGGTCATGGAAAGGAGTTCTCGAACCGTAATTGAGTCGTCCACAATCAACACCATCGGTTCCGTTTTAGTTTGCGGCAGCTCTGGAACATTGCTGTGCTCCCACAGTAGGCTGCTGGTTTCTCGTCGTACCCGACCCATGGCCAGATCGATCAATTCCAAGACATCGGCGATGGGCATGATCCGGCCATCCCCCAACACCGTTGCCCCAGCCACCCCAATGGGCTTGGGCACTGGTCCTTCTAGTTGCTTAATCACGATTTCCTGCTCACCCAGCACCTGATCGACCTGCAATGCCAGGTAGTTATTGCCGCTCCGCAGGACAATGATGGACAGCATATCTTCTTCTTGACTGCCCCCATAGACAATGCCACGACTGAGGTGGCGGCCATAGCGCATCAGTTCATTTAAAGGACGGAAGGGGAGCAGGGTATCCCGCCACTGGACGCAGGCCTGGCCCTCAGAGTCTAACTGGACTCTCTCCTTCGGCACATCCAGCATGTCCTCCACCCCGTCCATGGGGAAGGCAATGCGGGCATGATCACTGACGCAGCCAAGGGCTTTGGAGATACTCAGGGTCAGGGGCAGCCGAATTGTAAAGGTTGTTCCCTGGCTGAGGGTGGAGTCAGTGATAATGTCACCGCGAATTTCCGTCAAACTGGTACGCACCACATCCATGCCGACGCCCCGACCTGCGAAGTCATCGGCTTGATCCCGCGTACTAAAGCCAGGTTGGAACAACAGGTCATAGACATCCAGCCGTGTCATGGTTTCAGCTTGGTTGGGCGTCACCAGTCCTTTTTGCAGGGCTTTGGTCTTCACCCGATCGGCATCAATCCCAGCACCGTCATCGGAGACCGCAATCACGGTTTGGTTCCCCTGATGATATGCCCGTACCGTAATCCGCCCCACCGCAGGTTTTCCAGTGCTCTGGCGAGTTTCTGGGGCTTCAATTCCGTGGGTAATGGCATTGTTGACTAGGTGGGTCATGGGGTCATACAGCTGCTCCAGAATCATCTTGTCGATCAGGGTGTCCCGCCCTTCTACTAGCAACTCGGCCTGTTTGCCACATTTGATCGCAATGTCGCGAACGGCGCGGGGTAAGCGGTCAGCAATTTGGGCAAAGGGCACCATTCGGGAGCGGGTGACACTCTCTTGTAACTGGGTGGTCACCTGCCGGAACATCCGTGTTACCTGCTCGACCTCATCAACAATAAACTCAATGTCAGAGGCAGATTCTCGAATCCGCACAATATACTCAATCATTTCCTGAGCCAGCAGGTGAAACCCAGAGAAACGATCCATTTCCAGGGCATCCAAACCCATGCTGGATGAATGGGAGGGCGCGGCATCTCGCATTGAGGGGGCAGCTGAATGAAGGGAGGATCGACCTCCTTGGCGACTGGCCAGCAGGGAACTCTCCAACAGCGATCGCTCATACAGGTCTTGCATCCGCTGCCCGACATCACTGAGTTGCTGCACTTGATAGAGTAAATTGTCGAGGAATTGCCGCATCCGCTCCTGATCCTGTTCCAGGCTGTTGCGGTTGACGACTAGTTCCCCCACCAAATTATTGAGGCCATCCAGCTGCTTCACGGGCACCCGCATCGTCTGTTCACTTAAGGCTGAACTGCTGCCGCGACGGCTGGGGCGGCGTGCTGCAGGGGCAGCGACGGGGCCACGATTGGATTTCTGGGTTGGGGGGCCACCGAGCTTGGCGTCTGCATCCTCCAGAAGCTTTTCTAAATCTCCAAAGTCTTCGTCGGCTCTGGATGGGCTCGGAGGAGGGAGGAGTTCGCCAGATGAAGGGGATTCGAGATCCCTGTCAAGTAAGGCTTCCAGATCGGCAAAGTCATCGAGAGCAGCACTCGGGGCGGCGGCGATTGGTACGTCATCCGTTGCCCCCTCTGCTCCCAGGAGAGCTTCTAGATCGGTAAAGTCCCCTAGGTCAATGTCCTCATCTGCCAGGGTCTCTGCGATCTCTGCTGGCACCTCGGTGGCCAAAAATGCCTCTAGATTGGCAAAGTCATCTCCCTCGGCTACTGCCGCCGCATCCAGAGCGGTAGTGAGTTCCTCATCGGTCATGGTCATCTCTAAATCCTGTCGGTCTGACACCGACAAATCTGGATGATCTGCAGGAAGACTCCCTGCCGAACTGACGGCTGCAGCCATTGAGTACTCTTCGAGGAGCGCTGCTAAGTCTTGGGTGAAATCATCGGCGATCGCGGCGTTAGGTCCCGCTTGGGACGCACTCGCCTCAGACAAAACTCGGGGGGGCATCGCCAAACAGCCTGTCCAGTTGTTCCAGTCCTTCATCACTGCTGATGGGTCGTGGTTCACCAAAATCCAAACCTGACTCCAACCCAAAGTCCCCAAAGGCATCGAATTCTGACAGGTCATCCGCTGCGGCAACCATCGGTTCAGGTTCTGAAGTCGAGGGGGATGCAGGAATCTCTTGCTCTTCGACCTCCGCAGCGACAATGGTTGAGAGAAAGTCTACTAGCTCCTCTGGGGCAGCGGCTGACGTATCTGTCTCCAGTGCCGCTGACAAATCACCCCAGGTATCTGTGACTTCGGTGCCTACAGGTGGAGCGAGGTTTAATTCCCAGGTCTGGGCATCGGTTACCGGGGGGGAGCCGAAGTCATTCCAGAAGTCAGGGGTGGATTCCCAGGTCTGGGCAATCGTGGGTTCAGGGGTGGCGGAGAACGGCTCCAGTTCCGAGGGAGGGGCAGTTGCTTCCGGCTCGGCGATCGCCCCTAGAGTGGCTTCCCCTGGGTCGAAGTCTTCTCCCCCGATCCAATTTTCCCACTCACGGGTTGCTTCCGACTCAGCCATTGGCTCCCCTGGAGACCAGTCAACGTCAGATATTTCCCCCACGTCGGCAAAATCTAGCCAGTCGGCCCCCTCGCCGAAGGCATCCATCAGGCTTTGCTCCTCGCCAAGTGCTGCCGCATCCCGGCTGCTGAGATCTGCTCCTTCATCTGGGGCTCCACTCTCCACCCCTGGCATTGCTGCCTCTGCTAAAGCTAAGCTGGGGAAATCATCCGGCTCCATGGCATCGGTGGAGGCTTCAGCCACTGGCATGTCGGTCCACAACAGATCCATTAAGTCATCTACTGCTGCGTCTCCTGCGGTTCCTGGGGCTGTTTCCTCCAGGAACAGATCGGCAAATTCGCTGGACTCAGCGGGTGAAGGTGGGGCAAATTGATCTAACGTCGTGTTATCAAAGGACTCCTCTAGAGCCGCATCTTCCTGCCAACTAATCTCAAGGTCGGGGATGTCTCCCTCAAACAGGTCGGCCAGACTATGGAGTTCGGCGCTACCCACCTCTGCGCCAGCCAAGGGATGCCGGAGTAGGTCTGGTTCGAGGCTGAAGGCATCTTGGTCGTCATCCACTGCAATCCCTACCAACTCGATGTCGGGGGAAGGGCTGCGAAATCATCAAGGGTGGCATCGGTCAAACTTGCCAAAGAGATCGGTGTCACAGTACCCACCCATGCCTGTAAGGTCGGGCTTACCATAATTTCCGCTGATCGCCCTTCAATTACCAGGCAACGCGCTTGCTCAATTTCTTGGCAAATGGGTTGGGCAAGCTCTGCTAAGCTGTAAGCAACATTCGCGATCGCCTGCTGGGCCATTTCCATCAGTTCACACCAGATAGAGAGATCGAACTGTTCGCCAATCTGGATCAAGCGGCGGCAGTATTCCTGGAGTTGAACTCGGCCCTCAAATTGATCGGGTTGGGCAAAAACTTGCTGCATCTCCTGGAGCAAGGCTGGGATATCTCGCTGGAACAGGATCAACAACGCACTCTCTTCAGTGACAGCTGTGGAGGGTTCGGTCACCATCCCTGCCAGGTTAGGTACTGGAATCATCCATTCGTCAGCGGTGACAGGATAGCCCCCAGCTTGAGTTACGAGGGCATTGAGGTGATCACTCAATTCTCCAAAAACAGGCTCGACCTTGGCCATAATTCGTTGGGAGGCCTCGTCCGTCAGTCCAAAGGGACCTTGGAGTTCCTCAACCAGCTCCCGTAAGGGATCAAAGACCCTTAAGAACAGGGATTCTAGATGCTGATCGGAGACGATCGGGCATTCTTTGAGAATCTTGAAGGAATCTTCGAGGCGATGCGCCGTTGCCTGAATACTGCCAAGACCCAGCATGGCAGCCCCGCCTTTAATGGAGTGGGCGGCCCGGAACACTTCATTCATGCCCTCTGCATCAGCAATGGTGGCTTGCAGATTCAACAAACTATGCTCAATCGTATCGAGGTGTTCTTTGGCTTCCTCAATGAAGTAGAGGACGATGCGCTGTTGTTCTGGCTGCATATCAGAGTCCCACTCTTAAGTTGTTTCAGAAACGGCTGGGTGGTCGGTTGGCGACCCCGTACAAGTCAATGACAACCAAAGCTAGATCACCTATCTTAGGTGGTCTCGACTCGGAACCGCTCCACAGATGACAGCAGATCTCGAGCCACCCCCACCAGGTTTTGCAGGGAGGTGGACACCTTCTGCGACTCCTGAGAGGTTTCCTGGGCTGTCAGTTCCACAGATTGCATCACCTGGGCGACTGCACGAGCTGTCTCCGTCTGTTCCACCGTATCGGCGGAGATCGAGCGTACCAAGGTATCAATGTGATTCGACACCTGAATGATCTCTTCCAGCGATCGCTTGGCTTGTTCGGCCAACCGGGTTCCCTGGATTACCTGCTGGGTGCCTTCTTCCATAGCGGTCATCACCGAGCCGGTTTCACTCTGAATTTGCAATACGATCTGCTCAATTTCCTTTGAAGCTTTGGCAGCACGGTCGGCCAGTTGTCGCACTTCATCCGCCACAATAGCAAACCCCCGCCCCGCCTCTCCGGCTCGTGCAGCTTCAATACTGGCGTTGAGTGCCAACAGGTTGGTTCGGGAGGCAATCTGGGAGATCAAGGCCACAATCTTGGAAATTTCTTGGGAAGATTCCGCCAGACGCTTCACTTTTCGAGTGGTCTCAGCCACCGTTTCTCGAATTTCCAGAATCCCGGCCACCGTCCGTTCCACCGCATCTCCTCCCTTCAGAGCCGTTGAGGACGCTGAACGGGCAACATCTTCCGCTTCTCGGGCGCTTTCTGCCACCCGCTGAATGGAGTCGGTCATTGTCCGAACCTGTTGCAGGGTTACCGCCAGTTCTTCTGCTTGGTGCAAGGCATCTGATTGCAGGCCCCGGGCAAACATTTCGTTTTCGCTGGCTCCTTTATTGACCTGACGTGCCACCCGTTTCACCTGCTGCACAATTTCCCGCAGGTTTTGAATGGTGAGGTTAAAGGAGTCGGCAACCGCGCCAAGAACGTCTGCTGTCACTTCTGCCTGGACGGTTAAATCCCCCCGCGCCGCACCTTCCACGTCATCCAGTAACCGAATCACTTGGCGTTGCAAATCTTCTTTCTGCTGCTCCTGCTCCTCGGCCTTACGTTTGAATTCCCGCGTGTTGGCCAAGAAGTAGGTCACCAGTTGATTGAAGCTGGTGGCCAATTGTCCCAAGTCATCCTTGGAATAAACCGTTGCTTGCGTCTCTAAGTTACCTTTGGCAGCGGTTTCAAATTGCGATCGCAGATGATCCGTCGATCGCTTAATGTGTTGAATTGTTAAGCCGAAGAGCCCATAGGAAACCGCTCCACTGGCAATCCCCGCCGCCAAGGCTGAGATCAAACCAGACGAAGAGTTTTGACCCCCATTCTGATCGGTGGGTTTTCCCTGAACAATCTGATTGGCACTCAAAACCACCACTGCTGAGATCACACCGGTTGCCAATGCAGTCATCCACTGTTTTTTTGGCAAGGGAGCTGTCTCAAAGAATGCAAAGAGGCCGGGCTTGGCCGTCACAATTGGCTCCACTCCACTATCAAGGGCGAGGAAGGGCGAATTGCTGGACATGGTATCTGACATAGAGGCAGCGGCAATGCCAAACACCTCCTCCTCTTGAACCCCACCAGCGCCTCTTGGGTAGGCACTGGGGCGATCTCCCATCAGATCTCCAGTTTTCCCCGCCGCCATCACACCCGCAGTAAATCCAGAGATAGGATGACCTGCTGACAACCCCTCTGCCATATCAAAGTCAGGGAGGGCATTCAGGTTCTCAAATTCTTCAAAGGATTCTAAAGACCCCACCGCACTCAAGTTATTGCTGGCCATTGCATTGGGGGTTGAGCCTAAGGGTGCGGTTCCTTCTGGCGGCACAAAGGGAGCATTCCCGTAGGTAGCATCTGAGTCAAATTCTCCTGGCGCGGTCAATCCCGATTGACCGGGGGAGACCATAAAGGTCTGACTTTCTTGGTTATAGGGACTGACACCATAGTCTGCACCATAGTCAAACTGATCAAAAGCAGGTTCCGTTGCTGCGGGCTGGGAAGCCTGGAATTCCCCCGCGCTCATAAACAGCGTTTCTTCCCCTGTATCCATGGGCTGGATACTGAAGTCTGCTGCGGGATCGTCCTCAAAGCGATTACCCAGGCTAGGTTCAAAACTGGGGGAGCCACCATAGGGGTCTGCTGGGTCTGATTGGAAGGTGGTGGTCTCCGGCGCAAAAAAGTTGGACGGGTCTTCCACCACTGGAGACGTATAAAAATCAGGCTCTCCAGCGATCGCAGCATCGGCAAAGGGATTCAACCCAGGGATCGGGGTCTCGGCAGGCATCCCATAGGCAGATGGGTCGTAGGAGAACTCCTCAGGCATCGGTGCTTCTGCCGGCAAGTCGTGCTGGAAGGTGGTATCCTCCTGCAACTGCACATCGGTGAGAAAGGGATCGACAAGGCCATTGAAATCCTCAGTTGCCGCCGCTGCGAGGTTCCCAGCTGGAGATTCCAAATCACTGAAGTTAGGCACCTCAAAGTCATAGGTGGCATTGTTGGCAGCCAAACTACGACCATCCAGCGTTGCACTCCCAAACACATCTCCCGACGTTACATCTCCATCGGCGACCCCATAGGTGACGGGGATGTCAAACTGTCTGGCATAGGCCAAGCCGTTGTTGGCATAGTCAACAAACTCTGAATCAGAGGTGAGTTCCAGAACAGATTGGTACTGCTCACTCGCCACCTGGTACTGTTGCAGCCCATAGCAATAAATATGCCCTCGAAGCAGCCGAACACTGGGATCGTTGGGTAAATTTTGCACCAAGCGATCGACAATGGCAGCTGCCTCTTCATAATTGCCCTGCATGTAGGCTTTTTCAGCCTGCTTATATTCTTTGGAATAGTCTGTACTAGATGCCATTTGTCTTCTCCTGCCTTAAGTACCCCTTCCGAAGTCACTTGTCTATTGACCACCAGCCTTTTGCCCATTACCACCGCTGACCACCGTGATCCCAGGTAACCCTGATCAAGACTGCCTTATGCGGCCCACCTTGCCGATCGCAAAATTGCCACCTGATCGAGCAACCTCAAAACCTTATCAGTCCTATCATCCAAGAGCCATTCCCCCCGAAGAAAGGGCGCAATACTGTCCAGCACATTGGTTGGCATTTGGATCTCCTCGACATCTAACCAATCCATCCCCACAATGCGGTCAACGGCTAACCCTAACATAGTGTCTTGATCTTCTACGGCAATTACGGGAATCTCCGGGCGATCTGCATTTAGAGGAGTAGTATCTCCTAGAAATTGCCCCAAATCTGCCACCCAAATCACCCTTCCACGGATGTTGAGTGTCCCCAGAAGCAGCGGCGAAACGTTGGGAATGGGAGTGATCCGATCGGGGGATGGGGCAATCACCTCACGAATCCCCGTTGCTGGCAGGGCAAACTCATTCCCCGAGGTCACATAAAAGCGCAGATGTAACTCACCTTCAGGACTCTCTAACTCTTGAAACTCAGGAGCCTGATCTTGCCCACCACTTGTTAGAAAGTCTGGATTGCCTATCATCAGCTTTCACCTTACCCTCGCAGCAGTTGTTTGACAGTTCCAACCAGTTCCGTCGGTTGAAAGGGTTTGGCAATGTAAGCATCTGCCCCCTGCCGCATGCCCCAGTAACGGTCAAATTCTTCGCCCTTAGACGAACACATGACAATCGGTACCCCCTGGGTTTTAGGGTCTGTCTTCAGCCGTCTGCAGACTTCATAGCCGTTCATCCGTGGCATGACAATGTCCAACACAATCAGGTCAGGACGTTGTCCTTCAACACATGCCAAGGCTTCAACGCCGTCCCCAGCAACGGTGACATTGAGACCACTCCCCTGCAGCAGATCCGTAATCATCTGTCGCTGCGCCACACTGTCTTCGACAACCAGAACTGTACTCATAACTCCCTCCCTGCTTGCTGGTTCAAACATCTATGGGAAACCACCCTACCCCACTGCCCCATAGTGATCACATCCTTCATGACGCCGATAGGGAAGGGGTGGACGCACCCGAGGAGGTGCCGCCATCGGCCAATCCCTGGGTTAAGACGGCATCCAGCCGAGGATGAGACGGGGATGGGATCGATCGTTGTCCGACTCCGACATACTTCTCCACTAGCATCAGCAGTTCCTTTTCTCCAAACGGCTTGGTTAAATAATCCGTAGCTCCAACCATATGGGCATAAACCCGATCCATGAACTCCCCCTTGCCTGTCAGCATCACCAGCGGTGTTTGGCGAAACACCTTAGACTGGCGAAGCATGGCACAAATTTCATAGCCATCCAGATCTGGCATTGTGATATCACAGAGAATCAAATCTGGTTTGAGTTGAAAGATCAGCCCCAATGCCTTCAGCGGATTGCCAATGGCCGTGGCTTCGTAACCATGCTGACTCAGGATATACTCTACTGCCTTACGAATTGCAACACCATCATCAATACAAACAATTCGCGGAATTTTCAGTTCCCACTGGGGTTGAGGCACAATGAGGCTATTGCCCAGGGGAGCTGCCCTAGGGGTTGCATTGGTGTTTGCTGAATCTGACCGATCGTCGCTGCTGCGATGCCCTGGCAGCGGTTGTTGCCCATCACGGCATACCGTCTGTGTGGGGTAGTGCACCTGAAGATAGTGCAACTGAACGTAAGGATAGATCGCCTTCGCCACCGTGAGACTATCTCGATGCAGGTAGCGGGCCAATTGCCGAATAGTTGTTTTGCCATCGCCATATTGGCTAAGGGATAGATAGATCCCTGTGGGCAGCGCTGCTTGCAACTGATGAGCATTGGTAATGGTCAAACACTGATTCGGGGAACGAATGTAGGGATGGAAGAGCTGCCATTCCTGGGACTGCCGCATCACCTTTGCCAGCAAATCGGTGATCTTAAACGTGGTCAGCTGGGGGGATAGCGTCACACCCGCTTGAAAAACTAAAGCTACCTTGATGCAGCCGCATCAAATCAAAGAGCACCTCTTGCACCATACTGTAGAGAATCTGTCGCCCTTGAGCCGGAGATAACAAATTTCTCGCCAAGAGACTCCAGAGATAGCCATACTCAGGAATGCTCATCGCCGAACCCGAGAGAGCTTCGATGCTGTTAAAGGCTGACTCTAGCTTGTAGAATCGCAAATAATTCTGGAGACAGGAGACATTGTGATGGGGATCGATGGCATATAGAATTCGCCCACTGCGGACAAAAATTAGCCATGACTGCGGTCTGGGGGGAGGCAAGGGTCCCAAGGGTCTGGCTGCAACGGAGGGGGCGCTGCTGGTCTCAATCAGGAGCGTACCGGTTTTCTGACCGATCTCGATCAGTTCCAAAATGCTACGGGTATCGATTTCACTTAAACTTCCCTGCATGCAGTGACTCTCTGGGGAACAGTGGGTAAAGGACACAACCAGATCAACGCCAGAAAACCTTTGTCGAGCATACCTCCAAACTAAGATGACGAGAATGGTTCCCGTAACCTGAGAAAAGTTGTTTTGGATCGAAAAGCATTAAGTTTATTGAAGCCACCTCGATCCCAGCAGCAAACCAGCTCTTTGTGGCAGTATTCTGTCTCAGCAGCCTCCCTACTAGAATCAGATTGAGTCAAATGGGAGATTCAAGATAGGCGAGCTGTCTCGGGTGAGCTACCATAAACTTGCACATACATCAATCAGCCTTTAAATATTGTAGAGAGTTGCCCAGACAAGACCTACTCCCTTGTAACCGCGCAGCCTCACAAAGCGTTATCCTTGCGGACAATGAATTCCGTACTTCTACGGTGAAATGGTGGTCTCGTTGCATTACGAATGTATCGCTAGACTGAAGATCAAGGCAGCGGGATCAACCTATGGGTTGAGGTTTTTAGTTGATTGGGTGTAGACAGGAAGAGGACTATCAGTGTGCTGTATTTAGCAGAGGTTCAAAAGAAGACGGGGCTGATGGGTGGTAAATCGGAGCTGAAGTTACTGGCCTGTCAACGCACCGAACAAATCTGGAATGCTGTGCCTGGTGAAGAAATCATTCCCATGCCCCCCGATCAGGCTGGCAATTATAATGCCGGGGCACTGGTACTGGTTGACTTGAACGCTAGCAAGCAGGTACAGCGCCTGTTAGAAGCGGGTCGTCAGTTGGTGAGCATTTTACAAAATTTTTCTCGACTCCAAGAAAAATTTAAGACTCAGGAGGAGGAGATTGAGCAATGGAAGGCCTCCTTAACTTACCAGAGTCAAGAGTTGCAACGTCGGGAACTGGAAATGGAATCCCGACAGGAAGAGTTGCAAAACCTCGAGGATGACTGCGCCCGGATGGAAGCCCAACGCCAGGACTTTGAAAATACCCGGCAGCAAATCCAGGAGATGCAAGCAGAACTGGAGTGCCGCCATCAGGAATTGGAAGGAGCCTGGCAACAATTGCGGGGGGAACAGCAAAGACTAGAAAAGCAGCAGAGCGAATTTCACCCCCAAGTAGTTTTAGAGCCGGATCAGGCTCGTCAGCTGCACGAACTCCTCGATCAGTTGGCAGCATCACTGACCCAAACCGATGGCATGGGGGAACAGCTACACCACGTCAGAACGGTTGTCAGTCAGCAACAATCCTGGTTAGAACAATCCTGGCAGCGGTGGGAGCAGGAGCGAATTGCCGCCGAGCAACTCCAAACTAAGCTGGAGCAGGAGTCACAAACCCTGACCGATCGCCATGCTGCCTGTCAGGAGGCTCAACTCTCTCTGGAGGCGGTGAGATCGCAGGCCCAAGTGCAGCAGGCAACTCTTCAACTTCAGCAAGCTCACCAAGCAGTGCTGGCCACTGACTTACAAGCCCTCGGGGAGACAATCCAGCAAATCTATCAAATGACGGGGCGGGCTGACCAGGTGAGCCTCAGCGGCAAGGTTGATATCCCGGCGTTGGAGAATATGGCTCTCGAAGATCTGGATAAACTGGTGCAAGATCTGCGGCGAGATTTAGAAAAGGTCTCCCGGTTTGTCAATGATCAAGAAGAAGAGTTAACGGTGCAGCGTCAAGCAATTGAGGCGATACAGGTGAAGATCCAGCAGGCCAGCGAATATGACCGTCTTCGCCTTGAGACCGAATTGACCGAGGAGCAAGACTGTTATCAGATGTTGAATGAGACGCTGGTGGGTCAACGCCGTAATCTCCGGGAGCGAGAAGAAATTCTCAACTGTCACGCTGAGGTGCTGCTGCGGCGGCGGGGAAAAGGGGAAAGCGATGGCTCCGAGGGACAGCTGGGCATTGGCCCGATTCTCCAGCAATTGGAACAACAGCGGCGACAACAACTGGAGGGGTTACAGCGGCTAGAAGCAGAGATTCAACAACTCCAAGCTGCGGTGGAACAAAATCAGGAACTTCTGCAACAACGGTGCCAGGAGTATGAGAGCCTGCGCCAAGAAGTCCAGCAGCTCGAGCAAATCGTCCAATCCCGTCATCGGGAGGCAGGTGAGTCCTGGGGGCGTCTCCAAGCCTCCCAAGAAGCTCTGCAAGGGCTACAAGGTTCTCTCACCCAGCTCCATCAGGATCTGGATACGACCACTCAGGTTTTGACCCAGGGAACCGGGGCGAATCAGCAAGTAGCGGTTGCCCAGCTGCGCCAGATTCTGCAACAATTAACGGGTCAACCCGAATTGGTTACTTCCTGAGGAGATTTGGGACGAGGAGCGGGCAGTAACCAAATCCAGTTGCCCGTGACTTGGGCGATCGCCTCACCGGGGAAGGGGTCGGTACGGGTGCGGTTGGGTGCAGCAATCAGCTGTTGGAATTTCTCAACCTGCTCAAAGTTGGGTGCGGTTGGCAGCCACTGTTGGAGGAATTGCCGCAGCACTCGCCGTTGTAAAGCCAGGGGTGCCACTTGTAACGGCGGGCGATAGAGTTTCGGTTGGGAGGGATGTTGTACCTGTTGCCGTAGGTTGTCTGCCTGGGTTTCTAGGTAGTGGGTGTCTGCCTGGAGGAGTTCCGCCGTTTGGGCTAAATGTCGCTCTACCTGAGGATTGCAGTGGGTGTGGAGATAGGGCAGCAGTTTCTGGCGAATGCGATTCCGGGCATAGGTCAGGTCTTGATTGGTGGCATCTTCCCAAATCTTCAGTTGGGCATGGCGACAGCAGCCCTCAGTTTCCTGGCGGGTGAATCCCAGCAAGGGTCGTACCAAGGTGAGACCAGTCCCCAGAGACCGCTGCCAACTGAGGGCTTGCAGACCATCCAGGCCACTGCCCCGCATCAGGTTGTAGAGCAGAGTCTCGGCGCGATCGCTGGCAGTGTGTCCGGTGACAATCGCGGTGTAACCTTCGGCTTGGGCAATGGCTTGCAGGCAGTCATAACGCCAGGTTCGAGCCCCTGCTTCACTGGTGGCCCTTTGGCTGGCCGTGGAGCGATGGCAGGGTAACTGCCACCCCTCGGCCAGGGTCTCGACATACTCGGCATTGGCCAGGGAATCCGAGCGCCAGCGGTGATCACAATGGGCGATCGCCAACTGCCAGTGCCATTTGGGTTGAAGATCCCGCAGCAGTTGGATCAGACAAAGAGAATCCTGGCCCCCGGACACCGCAACCAACAGTCGCTGGTGGGGGAGGAGCAGTTGCCGCTGCTGGAGGGTGTGATCTAAGCGGACATGTAAAGGAGTCCAAAAGTCTGAACGAGTCATGCAGCCTCAAAGGTCGGGATCATTGATCAGCGTTTCAATTAGTAAATCCATTTGATGTTGTCGTTGGGCCAGAAACGCTTCGCACTGATGCAAATGGTTGACCGCGATCGCAAACTGATCGAACACATGGGCCAACTCCAATTCGCCATCCTCAATTTTGGCAATGATCGCCTCAATTTTGGCAACGGCGGCTTCATAGGTCCAACCCGGCGGCAGATCTGGGGATCGAGGCCTTGTCAGATCCGGATGGGGGGGTGGGGGTGTGGGGGTGTTCGTAGGATTATTCATGGAAAAGGGCAGGGCAGGTTAAGGGCTTAGTCTGACTGGAGAATTTCCGTGATTTGCACCTCAACTTGACCTTGGTTGAGTTGAATATGCAGGGGTTGTCCCACAGTCAGGGTCGTTGCGGACCGGGTAATGGTTCCATTCCTTTGCCGCACAATGGCATAGCCGCGTCGCAAAACTGCTTGGGGGTCAAGGGTTGCCAATGTTTGCCCTAGGAGTTTGCAGTGCTGGTTGGCCTGCTGGAAGTGCTGCCGGGTCACCTGCAAGAGCCGCTGTCTCACCCAGGCGATCGCCTGGATTTCTTGATGCATCCTGTGATCTAGTTTGAGCAGCCACAGGCGATCACGCAACCGTTGCAGGCGATCGTGACTGTTTTGGAACTGTTGCGCCAACGCAGCTTGCAAGAGCAGCTGCCGTTCGTGATGGGCGGTAATCAGATCAGATAGCCCGGGGAATCGCCTGTTCTGCAGCAGCGGTCGGAGTGTGGACATAGACATCCGCCGCTAAATCTGCCAGGGACTCATCCCGTTGGTGCCCAATGCCCGAGATGATGGGAATTGAGCATTCCGCGATCGCCCGCACCACCCGTTCATCATTAAAACAGGCCATGTCCTCCGTCGATMCCCCCCCTCGTGACAGGATTAAAACCTCGGCTCTCCCATCCCCTTCCACCCGCCGAATCGCTGCCACAATCGAAGCCGGGGCTTGATCCCCCTGAACAAGGGTCGGGGAAAATAACACATGGAGACCGGGGTAACGTCGTTTTAAGGTGCGCTGGATATCGCCCCAGGCCGCCGCTTGGGGTGAGGTGACCACGGCAATTGTCTGGGGATGCATGGGCAAGGGCCGCTTGTGCTGGGGATCAAACAAACCCTCCGCCTCTAGGCGATGCCGCAGTTGCCGATAACGCAGCGCTCGTAACCCTTCTCCTGCGGGCAAGGCTTGCCAGACAATCAACTGATATTGCCCCCGTTGGCAATGAACATGGATCCGTCCGAGCAAAATCAGCTGCTCACCGGGGACGGGCTGGGCAATGAGTTTTTCTAGCTGACTGCTCCAGACCACACAACTAATCGCTGCTTTGGCATCGGGGTCTTGCAGGGTAAAGAAGAGGCCACTGCGATAACGGTTAGCGCTGGAAACTTCCCCGGTCACCCAGACCTGTTGGAGCTGTTGATCTTGTTCCAACAAGCTCTGGATATAGGCAGTCAATCCAGCCACCGAGAGAGCGGTGTCAGGGACGAGGAGATGGGGTAGAGAGGAAGGCATCGGTGGGGACAGGGGCAGTCAAGAACGACGGGTTTTAAGGTGACCGATAGGGTTGCTGTGGAACTTGACAAATGGGGAATTTGACGTTAACAAACAGGAGAACTCGCACCACTCCCCAAGGCACCGAATCAAGCCAGTACCATCTGGTTCCAAGACGATGGATGCCAACCGGCCAAGAGCACACCGGATGTAGAGATCTGGATCCAGCCTGACATCCTGTTTCTAGCGTACCCAGGCTCACCCCAAAAGCACAGTCACCAAGAGGGCATTCTCGGCAGTTCCAGCAGCAGCAGCCGTGACCAAGACTGTCTAAAATAAAGGTTCTGCCGGAACTTCTCGATTCTAATCACTCCTTTCCGTGTTGAGGCGTAAATGGCAACTAAAGCAACTGACAACTCCGACAACAAGCAATCCGACAACAAGCAAAAAGCACTGAGCTTAGTGATGGGCCAGATTGAGCGGACTTTTGGCAAGGGGTCGATTATGCGCTTGGGGGATGCCACTCGCATGAAAGTGGAAACGATCTCCTGTGGTGCCCTGACCCTCGATTTGGCCTTGGGGGGCGGCATCCCTAAAGGACGGGTGATTGAAATCTACGGCCCTGAGAGTTCTGGAAAAACCACCCTTGCCCTCCATGCTCTGGCAGAAGTCCAGAAGGCGSGGGGGGATTGCGGCCTTTGTGGATGCTGAGCATGCCCTTGATCCCGCCTATGCCGCCGTTCTGGGGGTAGATATTGCCAATTTATTGATCTCCCAACCCGATACCGGGGAGTCGGCTCTGGAAATTGTGGATCAACTGGTGCGCTCGGCGGCGATCGACATTATTGTGATCGATTCCGTGGCAGCACTGGTACCTCGAGCTGAAATCGAAGGAGACATGGGGGATACCCATGTGGGACTCCAGGCGCGGTTAATGAGTCAAGCACTGCGCAAAATCACGGGAAGTATCGGCAAGTCCGGCTGTACCGTGATTTTTCTCAACCAGCTGCGTCAGAAGATTGGAATTTCCTACGGCAACCCAGAAACCACAACGGGAGGAAATGCCCTCAAGTTTTACGCCTCTGTGCGGTTGGACATCCGCCGCGCTCAGACCCTGAAAAAGGGTGCCGACGAGTTTGGTATTCGCGCCAAGGTTAAGGTCGCCAAGAATAAAGTCGCTCCTCCCTTCCGGGTAGCCGAGTTTGACATTATTTTTGGCAAGGGTATTTCCACCCTGGGCTGTCTGGTGGATCTTGCAGAGGAAATGGGGGTGCTGGTTCGCAAGGGAGCCTGGTATAGCTACAACGGGGACAATATCGGTCAGGGTCGAGACAATGTGATCAAAAACCTGGAAGAAAATCCAGCCTTTGGGAAGGATCTGGAAGCTCAGGTGCGGCAAAAGCTAGAAATGGGGGTGGTTGTCTCCGCCAACTCGGTTTCACCGATGGAAGTAGAGCATGAAGAGGCAGAAGAGTACCTAGAAGATCCCTAAGGGCGATCGTGTCCCATCCCCTGGCTTTAGCCCTAGGGCCAGTCAAACGTTATTGTCTCCGTCTTCATGGCTATAGCGGCGGCGTTCCAGGTATTTGACCCCACTCAGTACCAGGGTTGTCATGGCAGTCCCGACGAGGCTCAACTGCCATAGACCACATCCAGCCACCATACCCAGTGCCGCTGCCACCCAAATCGCAGCGGCTGAGGTCAAGCCTTTCGCCCGGAGTTTGCCATCTTTGGGACGATGCAGAATTTCTCCAGCTCCCAGGAACCCCACCCCGGTCGCAACCCCCTGAATCACCCGACTCAGGGCATCGGGAGTTTGCAGGATAGTTGTTTGCAAAGGAATCAGCACAAACAAAGCTGATCCCAAACTCACCAACATGTGGGTTCGGAGTCCAGCGGCTTTACCGCTTTGTTCTCGGTTCCAGCCAATCACACCACCGACCAGCAATGCCAGTGCCAGCCGACACAGTAACCCTATCCAATCATCGGGACGAAGTGTAGCCAACAGCATGGATTTGAAGTGGGAATTTCCAGCCAGGATAAGGGTCGTTTTCAATGGCAAGGATCACTAGAACCGATTCCCTAGGCCATAACCATACCACCATCGACATTCATTACCTGGCCAGTAATATAGGCAGCGGCGGGATCAGATGCCAGGAATTTTACCAACCCCGCCACTTCCTCTGGCTGGCCGAAGCGCCCCAGGGGAATAAATTTTAAGATACTCTCAGCGTCTACATCCTGGGTCATATCCGTGGCAATGAAGCCAGGCGCCACTGCATTCACTGTAATCCCCCGACTGGCAAGTTCTTTGGCCACGGTTTTGGTTAAGCCAATCACCCCAGCCTTGGCGGCACTGTAGTTAGCTTGTCCGGGATTCCCCATCTGCCCTGCCACTGAAGCAATGTTAATCATGCGACCCGATCGCTGTTTCAACATGATTTTGCTGGCGGCTTTGGTGCAGAAAAACACGCCAGTGAGATTGAGATCAATTACCGCCTGCCATTCTTCACGCTTCATCCGCAGCAGTAAGGTATCGCGGGTAATTCCGGCATTGTTAACCAAAATATCCACCCGTCCCCATTGCTGGAGAACCGTACTGAAGAGTTTATCCACCTGATCTTCTTGGGAAACATCTGCCTGGAGGGAGATCGCCGTGCCACCCATGGTTTCAATTTCTGACACCACCGCCTCGGCAGCCGAACTGGAACTAGCATAGTTGACCACCACCTTGGCACCCACTGTCCCCAAGGACAAGGCGACAGCTCGCCCGATGCCACGGGAAGCTCCGGTTACGACTGCGACCTGTCCCTGCAAGTGTTGGGGAACCACTGGCGTTACTGTCATGTTACTCCTACTGCTCTGCACACAAATTTGCTGCATAGATCATCTTACGGCGATTTTGCGATCGCGGTTGGCTGTCAATCACCCGCAAGGCAGTAGAGAACACCTAGCGACAGGGGCAAAAACTGCCAGCCCTACTCTCGATTGGTATTGGGATATTTTTAGGCGAGGGCATAAGGCAATTTGTCCTTGCGACCCTTTGATTTCCATGGCCGCCAACCCTGCCCATTGATACCGGAGATACATAAATGTCGGTGGACAAATACAAATAAATGTGAATATACTGAGAAATAGGAACAGGAAACTGGTTCCTTAGAATTCATCATTTATTTTGTAATCTGCCCTCATAAAGCCATGACAACAACCTTACAGCGGCGCGATAGCGCCAACGTCTGGGAGCGGTTTTGCGACTGGGTGACCTCTACCGACAATCGCCTCTATGTAGGCTGGTTCGGTACGGTCATGATTCCCACGCTGCTCACTGCAACCATCTGCTTCATCATTGCCTTCATCGCTGCGCCCCCTGTGGACATTGATGGCATCCGCGAACCAGTTGCTGGTTCCCTGATTTTTGGTAACAACATCATCACGGGTGCGGTTGTTCCTTCTTCCAATGCCATTGGTCTGCACTTCTACCCGATCTGGGAAGCTGCTTCCTTAGATGAGTGGTTGTACAACGGTGGTCCTTACCAGTTGGTGGTATTCCACTTTTTGCTGGGGATTTGCTGCTACATGGGTCGGCAGTGGGAACTTTCCTACCGTCTGGGTATGCGCCCCTGGATTTGCGTTGCTTACAGCGCTCCAGTTGCTTCTGCCTTCGCCGTGTTCTTGATCTACCCCCTCGGTCAAGGTTCCTTCTCCGATGGTATGCCCCTGGGTATTTCAGGAACCTTCAACTTCATGATTGTGTTCCAAGCGGAGCACAACATTCTCATGCACCCCTTCCACATGTTGGGGGTAGCGGGGGTGTTTGGTGGCTCCCTGTTCAGTGCCATGCACGGATCCCTGGTGACCTCTTCTCTGGTGCGTGAAACCACCGAAGATGAGTCTCAGAACTATGGTTACAAGTTTGGTCAAGAGGAAGAAACCTACAACATTGTGGCTGCCCACGGCTACTTTGGTCGGTTGATCTTCCAATACGCATCCTTCAACAACTCTCGGGCGCTGCACTTCTTCTTAGGTGCATGGCCTGTGATCGGGATTTGGTTTACGGCTCTGGGCATTAGCACCATGGCGTTTAACCTCAATGGATTTAACTTCAACCAGTCTGTGATTGATTCCCAGGGTCGAGTGATCAATACTTGGGCTGACATCATCAACCGGGCGAACTTGGGTATGGAAGTGATGCATGAGCGCAATGCTCACAACTTCCCCCTGGATTTGGCTGCGGGTGAGGCGGCTCCGGTTGCTCTAGTGGCTCCTGCTATCCACGGTTAATTCCTCCTCGGTTAACGGTTGAGTCTGTTAAGTCATCAGCGCTCCCTTCCCAGGGGGTCGCTTGTTATATGGGCTAAAGAATTTCCAGGCATTCACCTTAGAATAAGGATGAATTTACCCGCCAGCATCCATGTCTCGACATAATCCCTACACCTTACAAATGCAGATTACTCAGCTGTTCGAGCAAGGGCAGTCGTTTTTTGCCACCATTAGGGTTCAAGACTGGTTGCGCGATCGCAACGAAGATCCTAGTTTGTATGAGATTTTGTTTCACGAAAAGTCAGTGCCCTCTGGAGTTAAAGCTACCAAGCTGATTGAGATTGAATTACGCCGCCGAGACGGGCAGGCGATCGATCCCTGGCTGCAGCAAGAGATTAATCGACAGGTCTAGGCGGTCAGGGCTTGACGAGTTGTGAGCAACTAGGGCAAACTAGAGAACGCACTCTAGGGGCTATAGCGCAGTTGGTAGCGCACCTCAATGGCATTGAGGGGGTCAGCGGTTCGAGTCCGCTTAGCTCCATTGGTTGGGGAACCAACTACAGGTAAGGCTTTTGGGAATTCAGTGAGATACACTCGGCACTGTCCTGTTAAGGAGTGAAGCCCTCAAATCCTTTGGATAATAGTATTTCGGAGATCTTCAAGAGCCGCTCAATGAAGCTGATCGTCCAACCCTCAGAGGCTGAGGGGGAAAAGGTTCTCACCCACTCGGGTGTAGAGTTCATTGCCTTCTATGGTGACTTCTCCTCCCTCAGGAGCACGGGGAGACTAGGCGGTGAGAAGAGTGGATAAACGCTCTTCTCAATCCGTGATACTGCTGGATGATTTACCCACGACTCTTCCGGCTGCCCTGATGCCAAGCCCTTCATGTCTGGCTTTGAGCGCCATCTCTACGGTTGCTACTGGGGTTCTCAGACGAACCATCGCAAGTGCGAATACGCTCATTGAAGCGACGACCACAAACCTTACAGAGGTATCCTTGGAGCTCTTGGTTGCTCTTCAGAGTCTTGCTACCGTTCTTGACGACTGGTTCGCTCTTGTAATAGACACAATTCTTGAGTCTTAGATGCTTTACTAGATATACAGTCTAGCTCTCACTCCCTAAGCTGATAGTGCCAAATTTTGCACAATGGGCAGTAAAATCTGAACACCTTAAAATCAACCTGCTAAATCAGATCCAGCTTCAGGCCAGCCGTCGACGTAGCTTGATTCCAGCTTCATCAGAATTTTGGGCTTGAGTTTTTCAAACTCTGCTCGCAGAACGCTTTTACTTAATGGAGCTTGATCCGTAGTGTTGATTTGACTGGAGTTTGCCCACTCTTTTAGCAGCGGTCCCTGAAAAGCAGAAATTGTCGAGGACATGACATGCACACAGCGGTGCGGATTTTCCCAGGGGAAAAACAGTAGTTGATACTGACCTTTGTCCCCCAATAGGCGTACCAGTTCTTGACCCTTGGAAGTTTTGAGATCCAAGTAACAGGGAAGCCACCGCGGCCCGTGCTGACGACTATAGAGCACCGTTGCCCACAGTAGCATTGGATGGGGTGACTCCAAAAACAGAAATTGATTGTAGCGGGTACAGACCCAGCGATTCTGAATATCTTGCTGATGCAGCATGATCCATAGGCTAGCCACAGCCTCCCGCCCAGTGTACACCACTTGGGGAAAGACAATTTCGGCAACGGGCATATTAGAGGGCCAAAGAGCCATCAAACAAGCTTGTTCTATGGAAACCGCGGCGACGGCGGCAGGGGGAGTTGGCGGCGGGGCAAGGCTATTAGTAACGACTGGTATGGGAGGGGTGGTTGGTAATGAAGGGGCAAAGCTCCCTGTAGCTGACAGGTTGGGGGTAGGAGGGGTAGTTGGGGATGAGGGAGGGGTGGTCAGACTGCGTTCAATCTCATCCAGTCTCTGAAGAATGTCGCTCACTGTCTGGGGGCGATCAGCGGGAGCCTTCGCCAGACAGCTCATCACGAGGGACTCTAGCGCTTTGGGATGGTTGGAGTGGGGATCTGCTTCACAGAAGGGACGGGGAGGTTGAAAATGATGGGCTTTGTACCAGCTGCCAAAGGTATGGGAGTCTGGATACAAGGGCATTTTATTCAGTAGCATTTCATACATCAAAATCCCTAGGCTGTAGATATCAGCCCGGTTATCCAGATCCTTGCCCTCCATTTGCTCCGGCGAAGAGTAGGCTAGCGTCCCCATAAAGGAACTGGTTTGATCACCGTCACTTTGCAGCAATTTTGCAATCCCAAAGTCTAAGATTTTGACAAGATCCCCCATGGTCGGATCTTGACAGATCAAAATATTCCCTGGCTTAATATCACGGTGAATAATGGAATTAATTTCGCCTTTGAAGGGGATTCCTTGGTGGGCGCATTCCAGCCCCAGACAGATCTGGCGTGCTAGTTTCAAAAATTTAGGGAGGGTCAGGGAGCGATCGCTGATCAGATCGCCGAGACTTTCACCCTCAAGGTACTCCATGACATAGAAGGGGATCTCCTCATCCCCCACCCCGTAGTCCATCACCCGCACAATATGGATGCTCTTCTGCCCTAAAAGAGCGCAGGTCGTAGCCTCTATGGCAAAGCGATCTCGCATCGTTTTTATTAAGCAAGGCTTGAGCCAAAAACTTGACGGCGACAGGAACACCTCCCAGCAAGAGATCTTGGGCACGGTATACGCGCCCCATGGCTCCTTTCCCAATCAACTCCACCAGTTGATAGCGGTTGGCGAGTAAGCGACCAATGTAAGAATCTGTCATTGTATGACTACAAGCTGACAATAGGGCACTATTCGTTGGCCTGACGTTCCAGGGTGGCTTCCATGGTGCTGATCAAATGGTGACCTGCCATGATCCCACTGGATAAATAATAGAGATTGTCATTCAGGCGATGGAGTGTTTCAAACCCGCTACGACGTTGGCGATCGCCCAAGACCCAATAGCGTTGCACAATTGATTCTGGGGCAATCCAGCCTTCCCCCTCCACACGTCCCAATTGGCTGTGTTGAAGAACAAAGGTATATTGGCGCTCTCCGCCGTCCAAATGACCCCTGTACTGAAAAGTGACTTCATCGCGCTCAGAAGCTGGGAACACCATTTTGGTCACCATCGTAAACCAATTATCCCGTCCCCACCCTACCAATGTCCTACCTTTAATTGGAATTGGGACTCCATTACGCTCTAACCACGTTCCTTGTAGTGTCCAGCGTCCAGCCTCCATTAAAAAGGTATGAGCCACAGCGCGATTCCTTACTCCGATGGCTGTTTGCAACCTAACCAATACTGAGTTTTCAACTATTCCTCGGATGCTATGCTAACACGCACGGGTGCGGATGCTTGGATGAAATTCACCCAAGCAAACGGGCTGATCTGCCCCCGTGACCGTCGGCAGGTTGCCGGGAATGCCCTGCTGCTGCCAGTAAGCAAGTACCGCAAAGGCGATCGCCTCTTTATAGTCAGCACTGAGTCCCAGGTCGTCAGTGTCCAGAACCGGAATCGGGTCTAGGTGCAGTTCCAGTCTCTGTCGGAGATAGCGATTTTGACTGCCCCCCCCCACAGATCAGCACCTGATCCGGTGCCTGGGGGAGAAAAGCTTGATAACTGTCGGCAATGGAGGCAGCGGTCAATTCCGTCAGGGTTGCCAAGATATCTGCCGGGGTGAGGGCATACACTTGGGCTGCGGTTAGACAGTCTTTAAAGTAGGCCAGCCCAAACGCTTCCCGTCCGGTGGACTTGGGAGGTGGTTGGGGAAAAAAGGGCTGCTGTAACCATTGGGCCACCAACGGCTGGCAAGGAGTGCCACGGGAAGCCCATGCTCCATGCTGATCATAGGTTTGTTGGCCGTTACTGAAATGCTGCACGGCTAGATCGAGCAGTAGATTGCCAGGGCCTGTATCCCAGCCAAGAATGCCAGCTTCCCAAGTTTTGGTCTCTAAAGGAGCAGGGGCGTCATGGGGTTGAAAGGCGGGGAGATACGTCACATTGCCAATGCCACCAATGTTTTGGATACAGCGGTGAGCCGTGGGGTGTCCCAGCAAGTAAGCATCGACGCGAGAGACCAAGGGAGACCCCCTGTCCGCCCCTAGCAATGTCGGCCACGCGAAAATTACTCACCGTCGCCACACTCGTCTGGTGGGCTATCAAAGCACCCCGACCCAGTTGCAAACTATAGCCCAAGGAGGGGAAGTCGGGGGGGGCGATGGTACACCGTTTGGCCATGGGAGCCAATCAAATCGGCTGCGGGATGTCCCTGTTGAATCTGGCAAGCAGCTTCGGCAAATGCTAGGGCGATGGCATCGTCTAAAACTGCCAACTCCGCCATCGTTAGGGCGGAGCCTGCGCCCACTGCTAAAATCTGCTCCCGCAAATCAGGCGCATAGGGGTAGGTGTTACCGGCTAGGAGTTGCACCTGGAGATCGAATCCCATCCCCGAAATTTCCACCAGTGCCGCGTCGATACCATCCACTGAGGTACCACTCATTAACCCAATGACTCGCTGCATAGAGACCTATCCCAAATGGTTCAGACGAAACACTTCACAGCCCCAAACCTGTGGGCAGCCCTTTAACGCTGACGATCACCGCAGTGATCCTGTTAACACTCTATAGTTGCCCACTGAGCAACTATAAATTCTTTACAATGAGAGACTCAACGGTCTGTAGACCGAGATTGCATGTCAGCAGGAGACACCATGGCGGCTCATCAGCACGGTAATTATCGCTCCCGATCCGCTCCTAAACGTCCATCATTCAAGCGGAAGAGCCAACGGGGATTAGGGGATCAGCCATCCCCTGTCAACGCAGATACCAACACTTCCCGACCCCCCCGTCCCCAGCGCCGCAACCCGACAGGGGCGGCTTCCTCCTCTCCCGACCCCAGCACCCCTAACAAACCAGTGCGGCTCAGGACACCCCGGACTCGCCTGCCGATCAAACCAGCAACGACTAAACCAGAAAGAGACCGCTCCCGCCCTCCAGAACGCTCCCGTCCTTCTGTGGTATTACCAGTGCGAGAGAGCCAGGTGCAGGAGCAACCCGATGTCCTCAGAGACAATGATAGTGAAACCTTAGATTTGATCTATGGCCGCCATCCAGTTCAAGCAGCCCTGGAGGGGCAACGCAACCTGAATCGTATTTGGGTCACCAGTCGCTTGCGCTATGATCCCCGCTTCCATTCCCTCCTGGCTCAGGCCAAAACCAATGGCGCTCTCATAGATGAAGTCACCTCTACTCGCCTCGATCAAATTACCCATGGAGCCAATCATCAGGGGATCGTTGCCCAGGCTGCTCCCTACGAGTACCGTAGTCTGGAGGAGTTGATTGAGCAAGCCAAAGATGCCTCTGACCAACCCATTTTACTGGTTGCAGAAGGACTCACCGATCCCCACAATTTAGGTGCGATTATTCGCACGGCGGAAGCCATGGGGGTTCAAGGGCTGGTGATTCCCCAGCGTCGAGCGGTTGGTATCACCTCCACCGTTGTCAAGGTTGCTGCTGGTGCCTTAGAAACCTTTGCCGTAGCTAGAGTGATCAATCTTGGACGATCCCTAGAAATTCTCAAGGCAGCAGGCTTCTGGATCTATGGATTGGCAGCGAATGTCAGCCAGCCCCTGCATACAATGCAATTTCCTGGGCCGATTGCCTTAGTGGTGGGTGCTGAAGGCAGTGGACTGAGCCTCTTAACCCAGCGTAATTGTGATGCTTTGGTCTCAATTCCGTTGCAGGGGCAGACTGCTAGCTTGAATGCATCCGTGGCTGTAGGCATGGGTCTGTATGAAGTCTATCGACAGCGCTGGTCACGGACCTTGGATTTATCGGCCAAAACCGAGTTGAAAAAATCGAGCCAAGCAGAGTATAAAGAAGTATGAACTTCGAGATATTTCATGTTTCTTTAAGACAATCCCCATAATTGCCTGGAAATTCGGAAGACATCCTCCCTTTAGGAATGGCATATGCAAGAAGCTCTACTGAAGATAGTTAATACCCTAGGGTATGCTTGGTGGGTTGAAGTGATCACGGAGCAGCCTGCCTGCACCTATTACTTTGGCCCCTTTATGTTCGACTCTAGTGCCCATGCGGCAACCTCAGGCTATGTAGAAGATCTGGCACAGGAAGGGGCGCAGGGTATCCATGCAGTTGTAAAGCGCTGTAAGCCTGTGAAACTAACGATTGCTGCCGACGAAATGGACGAAATCACAGCACAAAATGGGTCTGCTGGCTCCCCTGTCATCGTCAGCTTCCGCAGTGAGGTTGGTTATTAGGGCGACTCCTTTGAATCAGCAACGCAGGTTGGGGCGTAATTTTAATTCCTCTAGCGGTCTAGCGTCTGAGGGTGCTGTTCCTCAAATTGGGTCTGTCACAAAGCCCCGATAGAGGTTCAGCTCTCCAGGATCGCTCTGCTACAGCGAGTGATGTGTTAAGAGTTTTTTGAGGGGGTAAGAGGGTGTTTTAAAAGTCGTTTAGTGAGTTAAAAAAGCTCACTCAGTGTAAGCTGCGAATATGTCGTACACAGCACTGAGAGAGCGTCATGAGTAAAGCTTACCCCAGTAATTTGTCTCAAGCCCAATTTGAACTACTCAACGACTTGATACCCGAGCCGAAATTCGGTGGTCGTCCTCGTAGCGTCGATATGTGGGATGTTCTGAACGCCATTTTCTATGTTTTGGTGGAGGGAGTGCGATGGCGAGGGTTGCCAGGGGATTTTCCGGCATGGCAAACCGTATACACCTACTTTCGTCAGTGGCGCAAAGATGGAACCTGGGTGCGGATGCACGACCGATTGCGAGAGTGTACCCGAATTGAACAGGAGCGTCATCGCAGCCCGTCGGAAGCGATTATCGACAGTCAAAGTGTCAAAAGTGCCGCTGGAGTGAGCCAATCGGTGGGCTACGATGCGGGCAAACAAATTAAAGGTCGAAAACGGTT
>NZ_JJML01000044.1 GCF_000775285.1 Neosynechococcus sphagnicola sy1
CATTTGTGCATCTGCTCTCGCACTTGGTCACGCAGGGTGTGGTTGAACTGCTCCCANAACCCTCGGCGTTGCCATTTGCGGTCGTAGGAATAAACGGTTGAACTCGGCGGATACTCCTTGGGTAGCATCTCCCATTGACAGCCGCTTTTCAATTGATAGTAGATGCCGTTACAAACGCCTCTCATGTCGGTTGTGCTGGGGACGTTCACCCGGTTTCCCAGGCGCAATCAGTGGGGCTAAAATTGCCCATTCTTTGTCACTTAGGTCACTGGAGTAGATGGGTTCGCTCATATCGCTGCTCTCAACTGGGTGTCAGCAGTTTATTCCCCTTCTCCGCTCTCCCCTCTCGCTTTAGATTTACTTTATAAACACGCTCTATGGCAGCAATCCCAAACACCTCAAGAAACACGCCAAGAACTTAAAGCGCAAGCAGCAAAAGCTATCCAGAAAAACCAAGGGTAGCAAGACTCGCCATAAAGCTAGGCAAATGGTTGTTAAAGTTCATGGAAAAATTGCTAGAGTCAGAGAAGATTTTCTCAACAAACTATTTCGCAAGCTAGTTAACGAAAACCAAGTTGTCGTGGTGGAAAATCTGGCAGTTAAGAACATGGTGAAGAATCACACCCTAGCCAAAGCTATCAGCGATGCTGGATGGGGTAAGTTCTGCACGATGCAAGTACAAAGCTGAGTTTGAGGGCAAGACCTATCTGGAAATAGACAGGTTTTTCCCCTCCTCCCACCTTTGCTCTAGCACACTGCTACCGATCCCAAAGATGGCTCTCTCTGTCCGCTCATTTGAATGCCCTCATTGCTATCAACGGCAAGACCGAGATGTGAGTGCGGCAGTCAATATCAGAAATGAAGGCTTGCGAATTTTGGCGTTCGGAATCATCGCTTCTGCCAATCGCGAGAGTATAAACCCAAAGGGTTCTGGACGTAAAAAATCCATGAACTCCGAGGTTGCTCCCGTTGAATTTGGAAGCCCGCGCTGTACTACTTAGCAGTCAGGGTCGGGTAATTCACAATCACTGCCCTAACAATAATTAACTCGAAACCCCACTGTTCGATTTTTATAAAATCAAAACCAGATAAGGCCAGATCATAACCTTCAACTCAGGCTTGACAAGCTAAGCCCGAACTTTCGATTCACTGGGGATTCGAGCTTGTGTTTTCTGTCTAAAGTTTAGTAGCGGCGAGAAGAACCGCCTTTGTCTCCCCAACTACCCCCTGAAGAACCTCTTTCTTCGCGGGGTCTGGCTTTATTCACCTTGAGGTCACGTCCCATCCACTCAGCACCATCTAATTTTTCAATGGCAGTGGCTTCTTCTGCTTCTGTCGCCATTTCAACAAAAGCAAACCCACGCAATCGACCCGTTTCGCGATCTGTCGGTAGCTGAACCCGCTTAACCGTCCCGTATTCTGCAAAAGTCTGAGTTAGATCATCCTGGGTCACATCGTAGGATAGATTGCCAACATAAATCGACATGAAGTATCTCCGGAATCAGATAAGTGTAGCGAGATAGATTCGGAGAAACGCTTTTAAAACGAATTACACAACCGAAAATAATCCTTACTTGTAAGCCTAACACAAGATTGAATAACATACGGTTGATTAATGATCAATCATCATTATTTCTATTGATAATCTCTGATAGAAATATCCTTAACTCTGACAAGCCTTTGCTAAATAAGGCTAAGGATTGGTAGTCATTTCTAGGCTCAAGCGATGTTTTTCATGAGCCCGATTGTAACTGTTCTATTTTAAGTGATTAAGTTGAAGGGATTGATTCTGACATCTAAAACTAGTTAATACCACTGAATATTTACCCTTATAGACATGCCCTATGTTTTCCACAATACCCTATATCCCATCAATGAACGGGTAGTTCTATGGAGATACTATATGAACATGCCTTCAATGGCTTCAACCAATTCATCCTCAAATTGGAGGCCACACGTTACTCATAAAAGCAAAGACTCAGGCAATAATACCTGAGTCTTTGGAAACCCGAACTTCAACGAAGGATCTCAAATTAATAGAACTGAGTAGTTGTTGAGTTCTCTCGTTTCACTAAGCTGTTAAGAAGCTTAGTAGTTACGGGAAAAGCTATCGCTACGACGTCCACCGCCACCAAAGGAGCTTCTTTCTTCACGAGGCTTCGCTTTATTAACCTTGAGGTCACGACCCATCCATTCTGCACCGTCTAGCGCTTCAATGGCAGCCGTTTCTTCAGCGTCTGCACTCATTTCCACAAATCCAAAACCACGAACGCGACCTGTTTCGCGATCGGTTGGAAGCTGAACTCGCTTTACTGAGCCATATTCTGCAAAGATAGAACTCAGATCAGCTTCCGTAACATCGTAGGATAGGTTACCAACATAAATTGACATAAATTGTCTCCAAAATCAAAGGATGTAGAGAGTTAGATTTCGGAGAGATGCCTACCAATACAAAACGTGAAAAACTCGTCAATACTAGAAACAAATTCTGCAACCGATTACTTAGTCTCGCTGGTTATCCTAACACATCTGCGCGGCAACCCGCAATTATCGCGAAAAACTTGGGTGTAACGTGGTACTCATCCCATTGAGAAGGCGGGCTTCAGCTAGGGTGACAAGCTTTTCCATTACCCGGTCACGATCTAGCGCTTTTGTCTCTGAGGAACCAGGGCGATCTCGATGGTTTTGTCTAACTTGTGTGTAGATCCTTACCCCTTAAAGACAATGGCTGGATCAACCCGTGTCACTCGTTGAATGGCAAATAGAGAAGCCCCCAGACACATCCCGATGGTAATGCCGAGAACCCCCACCGCCGAAATCGGGGTAATCAAAATCAAAATCCCCTGGGTAGATGAGGCCCAGACTGCCACTCCATAGCAGAGCACCATCCCTGGTAGATAACCCAGAATTGCCATCCAGAGCGCCTGTTCCCCAATGACAGCGTAGATCACCCAATTGGAAGCTCCCATCGCCTTCAAGGTGCCAAATTCTTTCAGATGTTCTGAGATTGAGGCATAGAGTATTTGCCCCACAACGACAACTCCAACAATCACTCCGACCACAGCCCCAAGCCCCAAGACAAAGCCAATGCCCGATCGCTCTTGCCAATAGGTCTGATTCAAATCGGCCATTTCTAAGCGGGTATAGGCGCGGGTACTGGGTAAGGCTTGATCTAGCCGCTGTTTCAGTAACGCTAAATCTTCCCCTGGTTTGGCCTGCACCAGCACAAAATTGATCTCATCAGTCGTCGCTAAGGCTCTAGGCTTGGGGGGAAATCCACCTTCTATCCTCTGGCAGTCGACTCGATTGGTAGCATAGCCACAGGGCAATTTAGGACTCAGAGGACTACTGCCATAGGCAACGGCACTGTCCAGTGAGGTGAATAGTAGATTTCCCAATACTAGGGACTTGGTACCACTGGTAATCCCGGTAATTCTGGCGGGGAGCGCTCCCACAATTCCGGCATCGCCGATTTCCTGGGCATCCAGCGCCGTCAAGCTAGCCTGATCGACAATCACTGTATAGGGAGTTGACAGAGAACTAACATGACCCTGGATCATGTCCCAGGGTGTAAAAAGTTGCCCCTCCGGTTGAAAGCCAACGACGGTGACAGAAGCCAGTCGGTCATCCGCATCGCGCCAGATCGAACCTTGGATGATCAGCGCTTCCGCACGGTTCACCCCCGCCACTGCTGCGGCCTGATTACGACGCTCTAGAAGCAATGGAATGCTCAAACCTAGATGCACCATATTCGCCGACGACACCCAAATGTCGGCCTTGGACTGATCAATGATTTGAGACGAAGATTCAGTGAAACCATTTTGAATCCCCGTTTGCAGGGTTACCAAGCTTACCGCAAACATAATTCCCGCCTGGGCAACCAGAAACCGGGGTAGATCTTCGAGTAGGTTTCTACGAGCGATGGAAGCCATAGTCATCAGGATGGATTCAACAGATAGTTTCTGACAGCACGGCCCAACGCTGCTGAAGGTCTTGGATGGTAAAAATCGTATCAAAGGATAAACCTGCTTTGGCATACAATGCCGCCCCCCCCTGCTGCCGATCCACCAGAGCCAGGATGTGATTGACACAGTAACCCGCTGCCTGGAGCCGTTCCACAGCTTGCAGGGCTGATTGGCCCGTGGTTACCACATCTTCCAACACCACCACAGGACTTTGGGGAGGCAGGAGTGGCCCTTCAATATATGCCTGAGTGCCATGCCCTTTCGCTTGCTTGCGCACAATCAGCGCGGTGATTTCACGTTGTTCATAGGCTGCAACCACACTCACCGCTGTCACCATGGGATCAGCTCCCAGGGTTAAACCAGCAACCGCTTGGGTCCCAGATGGCAGCATCGACAACAACAAGCGCCCCACAGCAACCGCTCCTTGGGGATGGAGCGTTACCTGTTTGCCATTGATATAGTAAGCACTCGGTTGGCCAGAAGAGAGGGTAAAATCGCCTTCCTGATAGGCTACTTGGCAGCATAAATCCAGGAGGTAAGGTCGCAGTTGCGACAACTCGACAGTCGCTGTAGAAAGCGCTATCGTTGCCTTTAGGTGGGTAGCATCAGTCATAGTAGACAGGACTTCAAAAGAGGTTGATTTAACATTGACGCTCGTACAAAAATGTTAGCAAGTCCCAAGAAGTTATCTGTGATTTTACTGGCGTACCTGGGTGAGCATTGACTGACAAGTGAGGAGCTAATGTCATGAGGATAGAAATGAAGGGATTGGTGGGCGTGGTGACGCTAGTCACAGTTTCGACCCTGTTGCCTGCGGTGGCTGAAGCAGGAGATCTGACGACTCGACTGTTGAACTCTACCACCATCACGGAAGCGTTTGACCGTGCTTATTTCAAGCATGACCGTGGTTTTTATCGCAATATTGATTTTGATCGGCAATTTGCCCTGTTATTTAACTTCTGGCCCCCTGAGAATGAGATTGCTTGGGACGCTAAGTTAGTCAACGCTGTTTACAACGATGTCCTCCGGCAGCAAGCAACGGGGGACTCATACCTGCGGACGCCGGATCTACCAACGCCCTATTGTGATTCCTTGCGCACGACTTACGCTCCCTGTCAGGCAGCTGCTCCCGTTGCAGTGCCGGAGCCAGCTGCTCCCGTGTATCAGCCAGCGCTCCCGCCTCCAATTCAGCGCCCCCCCGCACCTCCAGTGCCAGCGCTCTACTAATGTGCTGAGTTGAAGAACCATCGAGGGTGCAGGGGTCGAACCTGCCTGAGGCGAATTATGAGTTCGCTGCCTAAACCGCTCGGCCAACCCTCGTCTATGTCAACTGGTTCCTCATTTTAGCCTGAGATTTTCGTCAATGCACTTCTCATCAGAGCCAGTTATTCTAGGTTCTGATCAGAGGTGCATGACTTGGAAAGAGTAGAAGACTTCTGGGGTGCGCTGGCTGACAAACACCTCACCCAACTGAACTGAGGGCTGATGGCATCAATTATGAAAGTTCGTTCTTCCCTATTCCCGATCTTGCTAATCTTATCCCTGATGGCTGGGGTGGGTGTTTTGAGCGGCTGGGTTGCCTATGCTGTGGGGCGAGAGGCATTAAAAGGGGTCAATCAGCCTGAAATTTCAGCCACCAGTACAGCCCTGCCATTGGGTACGCAGAATCATCAGGGGGGGGTCTGTACCGCTGCTACGGGAAGCCGACATCTTAGCAAAGATGAAGGCTAGAATGCGGGGAGCTTCTAAGGAGGCTAAAGCTGTTGCCTCGAAGCCTGCAAAAGCGATCGTCAAGGATAGCAGCCCCAGCCCCTCGCCTACCGCGAACCTACCAGAGACTCAACAAGCAGAGAATACTGCCAGTCAGGTCGGCTTTCCCATCAAGACCCAGGATCAGGGTGTCACCCTAGAGGCGCGATCGCTGCGAGAAAGTGGGGGATTTCTGTTGCTGGCCGTGCAATTACAAAACCAGGGAAACCGCGCGGTACAGTTTCGCTACGATAACTTAAAGGTTGTGGATGAGCGGGGACGCATGCTGAGTGCCACAGTAGATGGCCTACCAGGACGGCTACCGGCGCAGAGTCGGGTGTTTGTCGGTACCGTGAAGGTTCCTCTGGCACTGGTGGATACTGCCGAGGAGCTATCGGTGATTTTGACTGATCAGCCCAACCAGCAATTGCAATTAGTCTTGACAAACATCCCAGTTCTCAAACAGCAGTAAGTGAGGCGATGGCGCACCCTATGTTTAGTGAAACAGAGCCGATGACCTTTGAGCAGGCGATCGCCCAAACCCAGGCATTGCTGGAGCAAGTTGCCACAGAGACCCTGGCAGAAACCGAACTCGAAGCCGCGATCGCTCAGTTGGTGCAGAGTGAAAATGGAGCCACGGGGTTTTTTTGTCACCTATCTCACCAGCGAGTCCACCTTCGCTGACCAAGCCGCGGCCGCTGTTCTCCAAGCCTTACAATCCGCTCCCCAAGTGGTGGCTGAACTCTTGGTCAAAAACTTAGCCATGTCCACGGCGATGGCAGTGCATCATCGCCGTCACCAGGATGAAGTCATGGCTCAGGGTTCAGACCGTGTGCGATCGCGCACCACCCAACTGCTCCAGCAACTCGATCTCCCCGTGGCTCGTACCCTCGCACAACAACTCCTAGAGACCATTGCCCAAGGAGAGGGCATCTATCAACCCTTTCTCCAGCGCTGGGGCTACGATTCAGCCCAACTTCAGGAGATTCAGCAAACTGTCCAACAGGTCTGCTCCTAGGTCAATGGCAAGGCTCTACTACCATGCCCTTCGCACCCAGGAAGGTCTGGCCCAGATTTTGATCTCACCCCAGGAGCAAGCTGCGGCGATCACCTGGGACACCCTCGAACTCCTGCCAGCTGCCCGACAGGTGGCCGATAGTGGGCAACCGGGACTGGAATGGCATCCCTCCTCCTTGGAATTTTCCCAAGCAGCGATCGCCCTGTTAGCCCATGCCACCAGTGGAGAGCGATCAGCCCGTCTCTACGCCCCCATCTTTCAAGCAACGGTGCTGTCTTCCCTGCCCGAGCAGGGCTGGACACTGCGCGCCGATCAGGTGCGACGGTGGGTAGCGCTTCAGCGCCGTTGGGAGGCGATCGCCCATCAAGCGACGCTGCTGGAGTCCGAGGAGAGATCCACCCCCCAGCAAGCAGGGCAGACTTAGCACTCGGAGTCTGAGAGTGCTAAATTTTAGTTGAAGAACTGAGAACGTACATCATGGCAAAAATCGTTGTATTCGACGAAGAGGCCCGTCGGTCGCTGGAGCGGGGTGTCAATGCCCTCGCGGATGCGGTTCGCATTACCCTGGGCCCCAAAGGACGCAACGTTGTCCTAGAGAAAAAATATGGAGTTCCCCAAATCGTCAATGATGGGGTGACCATTGCCAAAGAAATTGAGCTAGAAGATCCCTTAGAAAACACGGGGGCACAGCTGATCCGTGAAGTGGCCTCGAAAACTAAGGATCTGGCAGGGGATGGCACCACAACCGCAACGGTCTTGGCCCAGGCCATGATTCGGGAAGGGTTGAAAAACGTTGCCGCTGGCACCAATCCAGTCAGCCTGCGCCGCGGCATTGAAAAAACCATTGCCTTTTTAGCCGGGGAAATTAAATCCTTAGCCCAACCGGTCGTGGGTGCCGCGATCGCCCAAGTGGCAACGGTTTCTGCTGGCAACGATGAAGAGATCGGGGCGATGATTGCTGAAGCCATGGCCAAGGTGACCAAAGACGGCGTGATCACCGTTGAAGAATCCAAGTCTCTCTCCACCGAACTAGAAGTTGTCGAAGGGATGCAACTGGATCGCGGCTATATTTCCCCCTACTTTGTCACCGACCCAGAGCGGATGATTGCTGAATACGAGAATGTCCGCATTCTCCTCACCGACAAAAAAACTCAGCGTCATCCAAGACTTAATTCCAGTGCTCGAAAAAGTGGCGCGAGCCGGACAAGCCCTCCTGGTGATCTCAGAAGATCTAGAAGGGGAAGCCCTGGCCACCCTGGTGGTCAACCGGATGCGGGGCGTCCTGAATGTCGTGGCTGTGAAGGCTCCGGGATTTGGAGAGCGCCGGAAAGCCATGCTGCAAGACATCGCCGTCCTGACCAACGGTCAGGTCATTTCTGAGGAAGTGGGTCTGAGTTTAGATAAGGCCACGTTAGAAATGTTGGGAACGGCGCGGAAAATCACCATTACCAAGGACAGCACCACCATGGTGGCCGCCACCGATCAGAAAGCTGCCATTGAGAAACGGGTGATTCAAATTCGCCAGGAGTTGGAACGTACTGACTCGGATTATGACAAAGAGAAGCTGCAAGAGCGGATTGCCAAGCTAGCTGGGGGTGTCGCGGTGATTAAAGTCGGAGCCGCTACCGAAACCGAACTCAAAGACCGCAAGCTGCGCATTGAAGATGCCCTCAATGCCACCAAAGCAGCTGTGGAAGAAGGGATTGTTCCAGGGGGAGGCACCACCCTGTTGCACCTGACTGCCAAAGTCCAGGACTTTAAGAGCACCCTGAATGCCGAGGAACAGGTGGGTGCTGATATTGTCAGCCGCTCCTTGGAAGCGCCCCTGCATCAAATTGCAGACAATTCAGGGGTTGAAGGCTCGGTAATTGTGGAGAAGGTGCGCACCTTGCCCTTCAACCATGGCTACAATGCCCTCACCAATCAGTTTGAAGATCTGATCGCCTCAGGGATTATTGATCCTGCGAAGGTGGTACGCTCTGCCCTTCAAGATGCGGGTTCGATCGCAGCCATGGTTCTGACAACCGAAGTCCTTGTGGTCGAGAAGCCTGAGAAGAAACCCGCTGCTGGCGCACCTGACATGGGTGGTATGGGCGGCATGGGCGGCATGGGTGGTATGGGCGGTATGGGCGGCATGGGTGGTATGGGCGGCATGGGTATGATGTAGTCACAGTCACCTCAGTAAGTGAAACTGGATCAGGAGGGCGCTCTCAGCGCCCTTTTTTCATCGCGGCTCTCCTGACAGTTTTAGGGGATGCTTCAGAACCCTCCTACAATTTGGAACAGGTAGTACAACTCATCAATCGCCATCCGTGGGCAGCCCTGGACACCGTTATGACCAAAAGACTTCCCTTTTTTCCGTTTCGCCGGCATCATCGCAGTGCCATTGACGCGGCAATGCCCCGCCCCGGAGCGCCCCCAGCACTGGCAGCACCGGAGGAAGATGAACTCTATGAATTTGATTATTTCTACCATGAGCCGGGAGCCGTCCCAGGAACTCTGAGGATTGATGCCGATGCCCTACCGCCAACGATTGTGTTAATTGATTACTGCGAAACCAAGGCCAGTCGCTCTACGATTCATGAGCCGGAAGAGTGTATTCCCTACTTAGATAGTGCATCCGTGTCCTGGGTAGATGTCAAAGGGCTGGGGAGCGAAGAGACACTGCAACGACTCGGTCGGGTGTTTAGCCTCCATCCCCTAGTGCTGGAAGATGTGGTCAATGTCCCCCAACGTCCCAAGGTGGAAGAGTATCAAAACCAGATCTTGCTGATTGCCCGCATGGTCACCTTAAAGCCTTCGGGGGAGGGTTTTTGCAGTGAACAGGTGAGCCTGATTCTCGGCCCTCACTATTTACTCACCGTCCAAGAAGAGCCAGAATATGATGCCTTCGACCCAGTACGAGAGCGGATTCGCACCAATAAGGGCACCATTCGCACCCACCAGGTGGACTATCTTGCCTATGCCCTGCTGGACTCAATTATTGATGGATTTTTTCCCGTACTCGAAGTCTATGGTGAGCAGTTAGAAGCCCTAGAGGATGAGGTGGTAATGAACCCCAGTCGCAAAACTCTAGAGAAGATTTATCAGATGCGCCGGGAACTGTTGAGCTTACGCCGAGCCATCTGGCCTCAACGGGATGCCATCAACTCCCTGATCCGAGATGAGAATCCCTTGATCAGTGCAGAGGTGAGGGTGTATCTGCGGGATTGCTATGACCACGCGATCCAAGTCCTGGATATGGTGGAAACCTACCGAGAATTGGCCTCTAGTTTAATGGATGTCTACCTTTCCTCCGTCGGCAATAAAATGAATGAGATCATGAAGCTGCTGACTGTGATCTCCACAATTTTCATTCCCTTAACCTTCATCGCTGGAGTTTACGGCATGAATTTCAACCCGGATGCCTCACCTTTGAATATGCCAGAACTCAACTGGTACTGGGGATACCCGGTCTGCTGGACATTGATGCTGACCCTTGCCAGTAGTCTGGTGGGCTTTTTCTGGCGGCGGGGGTGGTTTGAGAATTTTTCTGCCAGCAAAAATGATTAAATTCAGTTTCCCGTAAAATGCTAGTCGGGGGCTACCCCCTCCAACAGTTCAGGGGTGAACCCGCTGTCTGGCTCTACTGCTCATAACTTGGAGAATTGTTGTGGATCTATCGCTCATTCCTGCCCAGCCTAAGCCGGGATTGATCAATGTTTTGATTGAAATTCCCGCTGGCAGTAAGAATAAGTATGAGTTTGATAAAGAAATGCAGGCGTTTGCCCTGGATCGGGTGCTCTATGCCTCGGTGAAGTATCCCTACGACTATGGCTTTATTCCCAACACCCTGGCGGATGATGGTGATCCCCTGGATGGCATGGTGATGATGGATCAACCGACCTTCCCTGGCTGTGTGATTACGGCTCGTCCCCTGGGAATGCTGGAAATGATCGACGGTGGCGATCGCGACGAAAAAATTCTCTGTGTTCCCGCGAAGGATCCTCGCTATGGGGATGTCAAATCCCTCGAAGATATTGCCCCCCACCGCCTCGACGAAATTGCTGAATTCTTCAGAACCTACAAAAACCTGGAGAAAAAGGTTACCGAAATTTTAGGCTGGCAGAATGTGGAACGGGTGATGCCACTGGTGGAGCAGTGCATCAAGGCGGGTCAGAAGTAGGACTCGTGGGTCTCTGAAGGATGGTGGCTGTCTCATAGGGGAGATTCCTAGCGGTTATGCAACGAACCCTGTTGTTAGCTAAAATTCATGGCTGCTTTCTCACGGATGCTAACCCTGATTATGTGGGCAGTATCAGTATTGATGCCATGCTGCTAGAAGCTGCTGGGATCATTCCCTATGAGCAGGTACAGGTGGTGAACGTCACCAATGGCGCCCGATTGATCACTTATGCGATTGCGGCGATCCCCCACTCCGGTGCCATTGAATTAAACGGGGCCGCTGCCCGTTTAGCAGTCAAGGGCGATCGCCTGATCATCATGACCTATGGTCAGCTCAGCCCAGAGGAAGTCAACGTTCATCACCCGAAAGTGGTGTTCGTGGATCAACAAAACAGTCTGGTTGCGGTTTATCACTATGATGAACTCCTGAGTCAAGCCTTGCTGCTCCGGTCTCCGACTGCAACCGATCGAGAAATCAGCCCCATCCCTTGACGCTAGCGGGTGATTTGTAGATAGTATTGGCAGGTATCTGACCGATCTTTCAGGGCTTAGCCACAGTCATCATGGCCCATCTTGCGACCCTTTCGCGCTCTGAATTAGCCCAAAGACGTCGGCAATTACGCCACCAGCGCCGCTTAAAACGGTTACAAGCGGGATGGCACATCCTGGCAGTGGCAGGGTTGGCTGGGAGTTTGGTTTGGGTCACGACCCTACCCATCTGGATCATTCATAATCCGGCTCAAGTCAAAATCGAGGGCAATCAACTGCTTTCCAGTCAGGCTATTCGCTCCCTCCTGCCCCTCCAATATCCCCAATCACTGCTGCGCCTCCAACCCCAGGCGATCGCCCAGACTCTGGAATCCCAAGCTCCAATTGCTAAAGTCACCGTGACTCGCCAACTGTGGCCGCCCGGACTCACGGTTCATGTCCAGGAACGGCATCCCGTGGCGGTGACCCAGGTCAGCTCGGCAACCACTAATCTCCCTGGTTCAGGAACCGGACTGCTGGATGCCCATGGCATGTGGATGCCCCTTGAGAGTTATCAGTCGCATCTTCCAACGGCAGAACTCCCCCAGCTTAAAGTTCTGGGATTGAGTAATCTCTATCGCTCCTATTGGCCTGACCTCTATCAAATCATTGCTCAGAGTCCTGTGAAGATCTGGATGGTAGATTGTCGAGATCCAGCAGATCTCGTTTTAGAGACAGAATTGGGTAGCGTCCACCTTGGTCCTTATAGCGCTAGATTCAGTGCTCAAATGCAAGCCCTAGACCAGATGCGCCAGTTACCAAACCGGATCAATACCAGCCGAATTGCTTACATCGACCTTAAAAATCCCAATGCTCCGGCGCTACAAATTGTCAAAACCGAAAATAAGATGAATGCTAATCTACGTTGATTCTTCGGCGGTTGATTTATTGTTCAGTGGCAAATAAATGACAGCGAACTTGGTTGGTTTTCTAAGCAATTTACCCTATAGTTGACTAAGTCATTAAGATCTGGGAATTTATCTGTACTTGTATTCTCTATCTTCAGTGATGCCTGATATAAAGTTAGATCCAGTTATAATGCAGCTTAAGAATAATCAGGAGTTATCCCAGGACGGCTCCCATTCAGAAAATTCTCCCCATTGGCCAACGGCAGTGAATGCTCAAAACCCCTTTGGTAATTCTGGATTAAATCTCGGTTCAACTCCTAATTCAAAAGGCGTACCTGGCGAAGAAATAAGGAGCGACAACATTGTGCCTGGTAGTATAGCCAAAATCAAAGTGATTGGGGTTGGCGGTGGAGGCGGGAATGCTGTTAACCGCATGGTGGCGAGTGATATTTCAGGGGTTGAGTTTTGGACCATTAATACCGATGCCCAAGCCCTAAGCCAGTCAACCGCCTTTAAGCGATTACAGATTGGTCAAAAACTAACCCGAGGGCTAGGAGCTGGAGGCAACCCAGCGATCGGACAAAAAGCAGCGGAAGAGTCACGGGACGACATTGCCATTGCCTTAGAAAATACTGATCTGGTGTTTATCACAGCAGGGATGGGGGGCGGAACGGGAACCGGAGCCGCCCCCATTGTTGCTGAAGTCGCGAAGGAGACGGGGGCGTTGACGGTAGGAGTGGTCACCCGACCGTTTTTGTTTGAGGGGCGTCGCCGCATCAGTCAGGCGGAAGAGGGCATCGCCGCCCTGCAAAGTCGAGTCGATACCCTCATTGTGATTCCCAACGATAAGCTCCTGGCGGTGATTTCAGAGCAAACGCCTGTCCAAGAAGCCTTTCGGGTAGCGGACGACATTCTCCGCCAAGGAGTCCAGGGGATCTCGGATATCATTACGATCCCAGGGCTTGTGAATGTGGATTTTGCAGATGTGCGTGCCGTGATGGCGGATGCTGGCTCAGCCTTGATGGGCATTGGCATTGGCTCTGGGAAGTCCCGAGCCAGGGAAGCAGCCTCGGCGGCCATTTCCTCCCCCCTGCTGGAATCTTCGATTGATGGTGCCAGAGGGGTTGTTTTTAATATCACCGGGGGGTAGCGATTTGACCTTGCATGAGGTCAATGCCGCCGCCGAAATTATCTATGAAGCGGTCGATCCCAATGCCAACATCATTTTTGGCGCCGTGATTGACGAACGTCTCCAGGGTGAGATCCGGATTACGGTGATTGCCACTGGTTTTTCGGGGGAGGTGCCTACAACCAGCAAGACCTCCAATGTCGGGGCCAAGCGATCGCAGATCCCTGCAACAACAGAAGATGCCCCGACAACCACTGAGCCGAAGTCCAAGCCCGGTTTAGATATCCCGGAGTTTCTCCAACGTCGTCGTCCCAATCGTTAATGGGGCATTGCCTTGCGTTCCCAGGAACGGAGATCCAGGGTCTCACCAGGTTCAGGCGTCAATAGTTGGGTGGTTGCACCGCTATCAATCAACCGCTGGCGAAATTCAGCAACACTGCCAACGGACTGAATCAGGGTCGTGAGTAATCCACGGGTCTGGATATTACCTACACTGGTGGGGACAAAAAACTTGGGCTTCAAAGTTGTTACTAGGGTAATAGCCTGTTCTGGCCCCATGATGACAGTTCCGAGGCCAGGGAAAATTTGCCCCACCACCGGGGCGATCGCCCCCTCTATCTGGGAGAAGTGTTGCTCGATTCCCAGGGTGGGATCAAACAAGTGCGGCTCATAGTAGAGGGTGGTGCCAGTGCTTAGATCCTGCAACATATAGCCATTTTCCCGCTGTCCCTGAAGAATTGCCCCTGGAACCGCTGTCATTGCTAGCTGACCTTGGCGATGGGTTTGCCACGGGAGGAGGGGGGTTACCTGGGGATAGCCTAAGCGTTGTACCACCTTAGCCGCCGTGGGAGAGCCGACCACCGGCAGATCGTGATCCAGGGCTCTGAGGGTGGGGCGATGGCAGTGATCGTCCAGACCTTGGGAGATCAGGATCAGGTCAATGGGGGGCAAGGTCTCGGGGGTAAACACTGGGGGAGTGATGTGGGAAGCCGTGAACAACCAAGGCCAGCCATAGAACACCAGAGGATCGACCAACCAAGGATCGATGAGCACGGTTTGCCCAGCCATCTGCACAATCCAAGAATTTAAATCAATGCGGGTGAGGTGCATGGTGGGGAACAACCAAATATTGATGCCGGGATCATCCCTAGGGCAGCGTCTGGCTTAAAAAGGAATATCGTCAAGATCGACTTCAGGTGCGGGGGGAGGGGCTGACGGGGCTTTGGAGGTTGCAGGCTTGGCAGCAGGGGCACTGGGAGGTTTAGTTGCTGTGGCGGGGGGGTGGGTTTGCTCGCAGCGGTGCTGACGTAGGACTCAAAATGGGTATCTGCACCCAGGCGGTGGATGCGCTGGGCCGTGAGTTCGGCGCGTTTCTCCTTAAACCCCTCCCGTTCGATGGTGTTCATGCTCAGTCGGCCTTCAATGACCACGCGATCGCCCTCGTGGTAGCGTTCCTGAATTTCCTGGGCCAGGTTCCCCCAGCCAATGACCTTCAACGTCGCTAGGGGGTCTTCTGCCCGCAGTCCTGGAAACTGGACGAGCATTTCGGCAATCGGGGTCTGCTCGGGTGTGTAGCGGAGCTGCGGATCTTGAATAATCTCCGCCATCAAAATACAGCTATTCATGGAACGCACACTCCAATCACGTCAGGAGAGCTGAAGACTCATCTCTGCCATTTTAACGGTTAACTTCCCTGAGGGCACCGCCGCCGATGGGCTGATTTCAGCCTCCTTCGAGAAGCTTAGCTTGGTGTCGATGGGGTCGCCGATGGAGGCGAGTGTCCCCGCCAAACTTGTTGGGGAGCACCAATGTCAATGCCAGCTTGATCAAAGGCAAGCTTAATGCGATAGCGAAATTCTCGCCCCACCAGCCATTGCTTCAGGGGTTGGGTTTTAATCCAAACCCGGATCACCAGCCCTGTGTGAGAGACACTATCCACACCTAGCACTTCTGCGGGCTCAAGGATCAGGGATTGCCATTCCGGTTCCTGCTGCATCTGCTCAGCGACCTGCTGGATCACCCGAATTGCTTGATCCACATCCGCATTGTAGGCAATTTCAATACTAAAATTCACCCGTGACCAATCCTTGGAGCGATTACACACCAAGGTAATTGTGCCGTTGGGAATGGAAATCAACTCACCATCCGGGTTGCGAATTTGGGTCAGGAACAGTGTTAGCTTCTCGACTTGGCCTTCCATATTCTGGATCATCACACTGTCCCCGACCGCGTAAAGATCCGCAGCCAAAATCATGCACCCACTGATCACATCTTTGATCGAGTTCTGAGCGGCAAAGGTGGCAGCAAAACCAATCAGCCCCGCCCCCGCCAATACAGGTGCGATCGGCACATCCAGGGCATCTAGAGCCAAGGCAAGCATGGCAATGTAACCACCCAGGGTAGACAGCCCCTTGAACACGGCTGAATAGGTGGGAATCCGCTGAGCATACCGCTGATATTGTTCAGGATTGAGAATTTCATTTTCCGCCCAACGAAGCAACCAAAAGTTAAAGACTTGCCGACTCATGATCACCGCTAAATTCACCAGGATCCAACTGAGGAGTAATTGGAAGGGAGTCCCTAAGAGTTGAATGGCTTGGGCACGGGTGTCGGGAAATAAAAATAACAGCATGACAGCACCCACTAACCAAATGGCAAATTGACTCGCCTGCAGGTAGCGCCGCAGTTGAATGTTCCGGACTCGTTGCTGTTGCCAAGATGCTGGGGACAGGCAGTTAACCAACCGTCCGCGTAAAATTTTCCCCCAGCGATGTCGGGGTTGCCGTTGATGCAGGCGTCGCCAGGGAATTTGTCGCAGGGTTTGCAGGAATTGCTGGTGCTTGACCTTCAGATCAGCGGTAGCGGGCGGGGTGGGGAGCTGAGGGGGCGACTGTTTCAGGGTTTGCCATTGAATTTTCAGCAGCTTCTGGAAAATTTGCAGAAACAAACTCAACCAAATCACGAGAATCAGCGTACTGATGGCTAGGGGTATTTTATCGGGGAAAGACTGCCGCTCTTGAATTGCATGCACGAGGCGTTGATGAATAATTTCTTGCCAAGCTTGGGCTAGGTCTTCCTTATTTTTCTTGTTATATAAAGCATCCAGGTCTGTGACCGTCATAATCAACACCGATGGCAGCGTCTCCTGGCTGGGCAGCAGAATCACCCGTTGTCCATTGAGAATCGCCACCTCAGTGACTAATGTCTGAACATTCAGGGGGTTCGTCTCATCTACGGCGGTGGCGATGATTTCTTTCAGGGTTGTCTGGATCCGCTCCGCTCGCTGGCGGATGGTGGGAGCATCCTTGGCGATGGTGCGATTAGCAGCAATGGTAAAGAGCGTTTCGCCATCTAACTCGACCATGGCGCAAACCAGGTTGCCGCACTCTTGGCCACTGATATCCTGGCGGGTGTCACTGGAGTTGGAACTGTTGTTGAGGAGATTGGGAAGCTGGCTAATGGCGGCGGGGGCGATCGCCCCAAAACTTGTCCAGATCAGTAGCCCCAGGATCAACCAGCGGAGGACGGCGCGTCCCCAATGCCTGATCGTGATCTGTCTGGAGCTTGGCATCACATCATCCCTTCAGAGCAGTAGTCCGGTGATCATTCCCAGGAGTATCACAAATCCGATCCAGACATTCTGTCGAAAGATGGCTGCATAGGTCTGGGCTGGGAGATGACGGCGCTGGAGGTGCCAGGATTGCCAGAGCCAGGTGACACCAGCGATCGCCAAGGCCAGCCAAAAACCGAGATGGAGGTGCAGAGTCATCCCTAACCCTGCCAACAGCAGGGCGGTGCCGCAAAAAAATAGCGCCACAGCTGCGGCTGCATAGCGGCCAAAAAACAGGGCACTGGAGCGAATACCCAGGCGGCGATCATCGTCGCGATCGCTCATGGCATAGACGGTATCAAACCCCAGAGTCCAGAGAATAGTGGCTGCCCACAACAGCCAGGTGGCAGGTTCTAAGCGGGCGATGGCCGCACTCCAGCTAATCAAGACTGCAAACCCCCAGGCGATCGCCAATACCAGTTGGGGCAGGGGAAACACCCGCTTTGCCAGGGGATAGCCAATAATCACCGGAACTGCAGCCACACAGAGCCAAAAACTCAACGGATTTGTCCAGGGATTGAGGTAGAACGCCAGCAGAGCCGCACAGATAAAAGCGGCCAGGGCCACCCCAATTCCCACCTGAATAGACAGCGCCCGCGAGGCCAAGGGGCGGTGGCGGGTCCGCCGCACCTGGGGGTCAATATTGCGATCCCAGAGGTCGTTGACCACACACCCAGCGGCACTGGTGGTGAGGGTGCCCAGGACAATGACAATTACTAGGGGCAGGGGAGGCAGCCCCCGGGTTGCTAGAACCACAGCCCAGAGAGCCGGAATCATCAGGATCAAACGCCCCGTTGGTTTATCCCAACGTAATAGGCGCAGAATCGTTAACCAGGTGGGTTCGGGTTTGGGTGGGTTGAGTTCGGAAGTCGCAGGCATAGCAACGGGTTAAAGCGATGGAGCCACGGGCAAGGTGAAGGAAAAGCAGCTCCCCTGCCCATGGACAGACTCAAAGCGAAGCATTCCCCCCGTGTTTTTCCACCAACAATTGACAAAGCGAAAGCCCCAAGCCGTTGCCTTGGATATGCTGGCGATCGCCGTGTTGCACCCGGTAAAAACGTTCGAATAACCGCGCCTGATCGGCGGCGGGAATGCCTAAACCCCAATCCCGCACCCAGACTTCTAGCCAGTGGAGATCACGCAATTGGGCACCCACCTGAATCGGACTACCCGATGGGGAGTACTTGATGGCATTGGACAACAAATTGACCATGACTTGTCCCACCTGCCAGCGATCGGCCCAAACGAGGGGGAGGGGGGAGTTCCAGAGACAGGCAATGGGGTGGGATGGAAACTCTGACAGCAGTTCCTCCACGAGGGATGTCACGGCAAAGGCCGTGGGTTGGGGAGCTAGGGCACCGGTTTCCAGCTGCCGCAGGTTCATCAAATTGTTTAGCAGCCCTTGGAGTCTCAACACTTGCTGCTGCACCATAGCGAGAAACTCCTGTCGTTGTTCAGGGCTGAGACTGGGTTCACTCAGCAACTGCACCGAGCCTTGAAGGGCGGTGAGCGGGGTTGCAAGTTGGTGCGTCAACAGATGCATTAAATGGGTCTGGGTTACCACCTGTTGTCGCAGGTGTTTGACCTTGGCTGCTAGGGGCGAGGCGTTTTCTATCTCCGTCGAGGCAACGGCAGGATGGTGGGAATCAGAGGCATCTGAGGAGTGACCATTCCCAGACTCTCGGCGGGTGGTTGGATAAAACGGAGGCATGGCAGCACCAACCCGAAATTAAGAAAATCAATATTTATTAAAATAACGTTGTTCGGAACTGTCTGCATCCTCATCAAAGCTTTAAAAAAACGGTTCTGAAATATAGTGGATATAGGATGTAGACAGTTCCATGCTCTCATCCGAACTAATTATCTCAACCGCTTATCAGGGTCAATTCCCCTGGTGGATATGGATGGATGTACAGATCCTTATAGTTGGAGACCAAGCTTTTGGTGAAGTTTTAGCCCCCCAGTTAGCCGATTTGACGGTTGACCCCATCCAGGTGACCTCTGATACCGCCGCTGCTCTGGATCTGGTGCAGGTGAAGAAGCTGTCCCTGGTGATTGTCCAGGCCTGCCACCAGAATAGCCTCAGTCTCTGTCAGCAGCTCCACGAGCAAGCCTGGAGTTACTGCCTGATGGTAGCGGATCACCCCCCCGTACTTAAGTACCTGGGAAGCAGAAATGGCAACGGCTCTGGAGATGGGAGCAGCTGCCTATTTGTGGCTCACGGGTCCCCAGGACGGTCGGCTGATTCGGGCGCAGGTAAAAGCGGGACTAGAACAAATTGAGCGTTGCCAGAAACTGGTACGCATGAATGATCTCTTATCGATGACTGTGATGCTGGACTCCCTGACAGAGGTGAACAACCGTCAGGCCATGGAGCTGAAGCTACCCCAACAGATCCAATCAGCCCGCCTGCTATCGCAGCCCTTGAGTCTCCTGATGGTCGATCTGGATCATTTCAAGGACATTAATGATACCTATGGTCATCTCGTGGGCGATCGCGCTTTGAAGCTGATTGCGGCGCGCCTCCAACGCAACCTGCGAACGGGGGATATTCCCTTTCGCTATGGGGGAGATGAGTTTGTCGTCATCTTAAGTAACACCGCATTGTACGAAGCCATCCAAGTAGCTCGTCGTCTCTGTCAAATGAACAGTGAGCAATTCTTGACCATTGATCACGGGTTGGCGTTACAAATTACCCTGAGCGTGGGCGTCACTACCCTACAAGCGATCGATGACTCAGACGGATTGAGTCTCTTGCAGCGAGCCGATCAAAATTTACTCCGGGCAAAAGCCGCTGGACGCAATCAGGTGATCAGTTGTCCTGATTTTTGACGTTGGAACGATTTGGGGGGAGTAAACGACTAGGTTGGTATTCGCTTAGGGAATCGTCATGGCACTTCTTTCAGGAACCATTACCACAGGTAACGACACCCTTGTCTGTGATGATGCGAATGATCTCGTAGATGCGTTGACAGGTAATGACTCGATTGAAGGTGGCGGTGGCAATGACAGCTTGGTGGGGAATGATGGGGATGACACCCTTCTAGGTGGTACGGGTGCAGATAGCTTAGACGGTGGCAATGGGAGCGACTCTATTCATGGGGGCGACGATCACGATACCCTGGTCGGCAGTACTAGTACGGATTACCTGTGGGGTGACGAAGGGGATGACAGCCTCAGCGGTGGCTCGGGGAATGATGCTCTTTCGGGGGGGAATGGTAAAGATACGCTGCTAGGCGATGAAGGGGATGATTATTTAATCGGTGGCAATGAAGATGCCATTAATGTATCTGACGATGACAGCCTTGATGGTGGTTCTGGGAATGACACCCTGGTGGGTTGGTCTGGGAATGACACCCTAGCAGGGGGCAACGGCAACGATACCCTGGCCGGCCAAGATGGAGACGATAGGTTGCTGGGAGGCTATGGCAACGATAGTTTAGATGGCGGTACTGGCAACGATACTGCTGACTACTCTGATGCACCCGCAGGGGTCTTGGTGAATCTTGCAACTGGACTGGTGACCGGTGCATCTGGCAACGACACCTTGGTGAGTATTGAGCGGGTTCTTGGTTCGGATACCGAAGATACCCTGGTTGGTGGTCTCAATGATGACACCTTGGATGGAGATTACAGCAACGATAGTCTTTTGGGTGGAGAGGGGAATGACTCTCTGATGGGGGGCGATGGTGCCGATACCCTATCAGGAGATGCAGGCAATGACTGGCTGAATGGGGATGATGGTCTGTTTGAGGGCGAAGATGTTGGCGACAGCCTGATGGGTGGAGACGGGCGAGATACCCTCTTAGGTGGGGAAGGGGATGACACCCTTTTAGGGGGAACCAGTGGAGACTGGCTCAATGGTGAAGTTGGCAACGATAGCCTGCGCGGCAATGACGGCACTGATACGCTCATGGGGGATGATGGCAACGACACCCTCAATGGGGGGAATGGAGCGGACTCCCTTAGTGGTGGTAGCGGCAATGATTCGCTGTTAGGGAGTGATAGCAATGACACCCTCGATGGTGGCAGCGGGATTGATACGCTTGATGGTGGGACTGGCAACGATAGCCTTCTCGGACAAACAGGGAATGACCAACTCCTAGGCAGAGAGGGCGATGACACCTTGGACGGGGAGGATGGCAATGACACCCTCAATGGCGATGATGGCCTGGATGTTCTGGCTGGGGGCGATGGCAACGATAGCCTTGCGGGTGGCACTGGCAATGATGCCCTCAATGGCGATGGGGGCAACGATAGTCTCAATGGGGAAGCGGATCGTGACACCCTCTGGGGAGGAGAGGGCAATGATACCTTACTGGGGGGGACGAGTGGCGATCACCTCACAGGAGATGCGGGTAACGACAGTCTCATGGGCGAGGCTGGGGGGAGATAGCCGTGGACGGGGGGAGCGGGGATGATTGGTTACATGGGGGCAGCAGCGCCGATATCTTACTAGGAGGAGAGGGCAATGATACTCTCTTGGGGGGCGATCACAATGACACGCTGGATGGTGGCACTGGCACCGATAGTCTCCAAGGGGGGGACGGTATCGACACCGTTGATTACTCCGCTGCCGCACCTGGGATTGATGTCAATCTGGAAACAGGAATCACCAGTGGTGGCACCGAAAATGATCGACTTGCGAGCATAGAGGGGGTCATCGGTTCCCTGGGAAATGACAGCATCATCGGCGGCAGTGGCAACGAAGCAATTTCGGGTAATGCGGGCAACGATCACCTGGAAGGACGTGGGGGAACTGATTCTCTCAGTGGCGAATCTGGAGACGACGAATTAATTGGCAGTGGTGGCAATGATCGACTGAGCGGTGGGAGCGGCTACGATACCCTCTCGGGGGGGCAGTGGCAATGATCGGTTTATCTTTGACACGGGGGTACCGTTTGATAGCAGTACTATTGGCATTGATACCATTACTGACTTTGCCTCGGGTCAAGATTACCTGGTGCTGGATCGGACGACATTTACCCAATTGGGCACAACGGTCAGTTTTGCCGCCGTAGGCACGGAGGCAGACGCTGCCACCAGTGCGGCTCTGATCACCTACATCACCGCAACAGGAAGTTTGTACTACAATCAGAATGGAAGCAATACAGGGTTTGGTCTGGGTGGACAATTCGCAGATCTGAGCGATGGATTAGGTCTGACAACCACAGATTTCTCGATCAATCCCTAGGTCAATCCCCCCTTGATTCAGGCTGGAAACTTAATTTCTGCGCTGTTCTCAAGATCTGCCCTGCCAGGATCGCCGCCCCAAAGTCATTATCAATATTCACCACCCCGATGCCAGCGGCGCAGGAATTGAGCATGGTCAGCAACGGAGACAGTCCCACCCCTCGACAGAAACAGAACATTTGTCCTGTCTACGAGCGAGATAATAGTCTAGGGGAGTGGGAAAGTGCTGTAAGTTTAATCGTTGGAGCATCTGTATCATCAGGATGCTTGGGAGAAGCTCCGAGGGCTTCTTGCCAGGAACAATCCTCTTGAAGGGTGTCATCCTGCATTTCCAAACGACAACTCCGACAGTAGAAATAAGCTCGACCAGATCGGGCATGGCGCAATAGAATATCGGAGCAAAAAGGGCAAGTAGACATTTTTTTGTATTTTCATCCAAAGATCTGATTTGTAAATCTCAATTTCTGTCAGCAGATTCATCATTTTTTTAAATCTGCCATTGCGCTCTAAAAAAAAGACGAGTCAAAGAGCACCGAAGTTCAATTATCAAAACCTAGGAAAACAACAGTTTTTGAGAAATGAATTCCTGAATTTAGGAACCCAAAGCAGAATAATTTGACGAGTTTTTTTATTGCTTCTTATTTTAACTTAAAATTCCAAGCATTAACTTATCAAGCAATGCTTGCAGTTTAGTGCTATGCCAGAGCAATTATGTGTATCATGAGTTACAAATTAAGAGAAGTTTATATTTATTGAGCTATAGCTGCGATCATTGTGAAATTAAATATCTTTTGAATTTTCCATTTTTGTTTGTAGCCCTGTTCTTTATTGATGCCAATATATGGCGGCTATTAAGCCGGTAAAGTACAGTCGATTATTGACTGGCAAAAGCTTCGGGACTGGATTCGTACTGCACTTGGCTGAGAAAAGCTATATCATTTATCAGCCGATATAAAACTAAGATTTATTGAAAATGGAATTGAAGGCTTAAAGTTAAAACATAAAGGGTCAAAAGGATATCTAAGCTCGGAAGAACCTCTAGAGATTATCAAGTATTGAGAGTCCAAAGAACACTGGAGTCTTCAAGAAGTTAAGGAATATATAACTCAGATGTGTCAGGCAGTTAGCTCACAATCTCCTATCCCCTAGCTTGAGGGTGGTAGATCGCCAATTCCTAATTGTTCGGTGATCTGTTCAAACTGTTGCCACAGGGATTGAAGTTGCTGATAGGATTCAGCAGTTGTGAGCTTGCCGCCTGTTGTCAGACCTGAGACATAGCCAACGCGTTGCGCGAACTCCTGTAAGTTGGCATTGAACACCAGATAATCAGGCTGAAACTGGCCATGGTAGGGATGCTTGGGATATAAAAAACGATTGCAATCGCCCATCGTTACCTCCGATTTAAAACGGCTGCAGAATTCAGATCGGTATAATCGTTAACCATACCTTAACCTAATTTTAACCAAAAGCCGAACCTGGGATTGGGAACTGGACAAGGGAGTGGATCTTCTGGGTGGTGCCCCCTTGGTGGTAAGTCAGGGATGCTTCCGGGCACGCTCACGGAAAAAGTCTGCCAGGGCTTGCCCACAGGTGTGGTTCTGAAACAATTGTGGCTGCCCCTGCTGCATGGCGGCAACCACGGCCTCCCGCCATTGGGCATCCAACCCCAGTCGCACCGCAATTTCAATATATTGCTGCTGATTTTGGGCGATGGTGTCGGTCACGTCCAGAACTTGTAACATGGCGTAAGCATGGCGACTGCGCATCCATGGCCCTGGACAGGTGACGATGGGTAAGCCACAGGCGATCGCTTCTAACGTCGTATTTCCCCCCGACCAGCCCAGAGAGTCTAGAAAAATGTCGGCGGCTAAATTCAAACTGAGATAGTCCATCCCATCAAGGCGCGGTAGAATCACACAGAACTGCTGAGCATCTACTCCCCAGTCAGCAAAGGCCTGGTGGAGGCGCTGTTGAAATTGCTGGGTGACAAACCCACCGGGGGTGGGGCTGGCTAAAAACACAAATTGGGCTTGGGGCACCTGGAGGGCAATTTGGGCAAAAATCGAGTCGTACTGCGGCAGGTATTTATAGAGAGACTGACAACAGAGATAGACCATGGCATCCTCCCGCAGTTGCAGTTGGGCGCGTTTTTTGGGGGTTGCAGGTAACTCCGGGGGGGCATAGACGATGCCGATCTGGGGGAGGCGCACCAGGGTTTCCGTATAGTGTTCCTGGGCATTTTCTGGCTCCATCCCATCGCTGCTCAGGTAGTAGTCAATGGTGGGAAGCCCAGAGGTAATCGGGTGCCCCCAGGTGAGGCATTGGGTGGGAGCAAACCGCAGGGCTCCAAGTTTGTAAGACTCTGCATTCATGCCAATGTCGGTAAACACCAAAATATCCAGGCGATCGCCCTGGAGTTGATGGCAGAGGTGTTCAAAATCATTGTAAATGTGGTGAAAAGTATCACTGTGGCGCTGAAATGCCGCCGTCACCCTGTCGGCTGTTTTACCTGTGTAGTAGCAAAACACCTCAAACTCGCGGTGACCGAGGGCGGGTAACCAGCCCCCAAACAACTTGGCGACGGTATGTTCACGCAAGTGCTGCGAGACAAAGCCCACTCGAATCCTCCGCCCCACTGCCTGTCGTTGCAGGGGTCTTGTCCACTGGGGATAGCGAGTCGCCAGGATGCGATGCACCAGTTGCCCATACTGGCGTTGCAGGTCGTAATCCGCCTTGCCCTGATATTGCAAGTAAAAGTTGCTGGTATAGTCCACCCCGCACCATGCCTGCTGTCGGTTGGTTGCCGTCTCTAAATCCGTCGTCTGAATCAGGGTTTGCAGTCCCTGGTGAAATCGCTGTCGCCAGTGATCGATCTGCTCGGGGGTGTCATAGAGCACGGGCAGTAATAAGAGGTAATTCCAGCGAACGGCTCCATCCTCCGGTTCTACTGCCAGGGCTTGCTCATAGTAAGACTGTGCCCGATCCACCTGCCCCTGGTCTTTGAAGTAGTTGCCGAGGGTGAAGTAGACCTCCACCCAGTCCGGTTTCAAGGTCAAGGCCTGGTGATAGCTGGCCAGCGCCGCCTCTGTTTCTCCAGCTGCCTTGAGAACATTCCCCAGATGTAAATGGGCTTCAGGATACTTAGGGTCAAGGGCGATTGCCTGTTGCAGCGCCGCGATCGCTTCGGGAACCTGGTCAGCTGTTTCTAAGGCCATCCCCAAACTATTCCAGGCTAGGGCGTAGGCGGGAGCAACGGCAATGGCTTGGCGATAATGGGCGATCGCCGCAGTCAACTGTCCCTGCTGTTTCACTAACAGCCCTAGATTGTGGTGGGCGGGAGCCAGGTTGGGTTTAATTGCCAGGGCCCGTTGATAACTGGCAATGGCAGCAACCGTCTCTCCTTGGGCTTGCAGAGCATTGCCTAGGTTATAGTGGGCCTCAGCATAGTCGGGCTGGAGTTGGATCGCTTGGCGATAACACCGCACCGCTGTCTGCCATTGTTCCAAGCGCCGGTAAACTTCGCCCAAGCTGTTGTGGTAGGCGGCTTGGTTGGGACTTACTTGAATGGCTGCGGTGATACAAGCGATCGCTGTTTCGGTAGATCCCAATTGATGGGCCAAGACACCGAGCAAATGGAGGGCATCGGGATGCTGAGGCTGAACCTGAAGCACCTGACGGTACATTTGCTCTGCCTGCTGGAGCTGCCCGGATTGATGATAACGCAGGCCGATTTCCAGGGCGTTGGGTATCGCTGGCATCCTCATAGGTTGGCAATCCAAAAACAGCCCTGAAGCGAACAGGGTTCAGAGCCCCTGTTTTATTTAGATGGTCAATGGCAGGTAGGAGTTCCCTTAAATCGAATAGTGGAGGGGGAATGACCGAGCTTCTTTGGGTTTAATATAGACCTGCTGTTGCGGCTCCAACTTTAATTCCCCAAAACGTTCCCGACTCAGGTGGGCAATCACCATTTGACCATCATCAAGGGCGAGTTCTGCTTGGACTTCTGAACCCAAGTGAATTAACCGAGAAATCCGGGCAGGAGAGGTTGAACCATTGGGAGTTGTGGTGATGACAACATCATGGGGACGGAGAAATACGTGGGGTTGGGCGCTGTCAAAGCCATTGTTCTGGAAGATTTGTGACGAGCTGGGCAGAACATTGACAGGGCCAATAAAACTCATGACAAAGGCCGTTGCTGGGTGGTCATAGATCTCAGCGGGGGTTCCTACCTGCTCGATCTGCCCCTTATTGGTGACGACAATCACATCAGCCACCTCCATGGCTTCTTCTTGGTCATGGGTGACAAACACCGTCGTGACATGGACTTCATCATGGAGACGGCGCAGCCAAGCCCGCAGATCCTTACGGACTTTGGCATCTAGAGCTCCAAAGGGTTCATCTAATAGCAAGACGTTTGGCTCTACTGCCAGCGATCGCGCTAAGGCAATCCGTTGCCGCTGCCCACCCGAGAGTTGGGAGGGGTAGCGATCGCCCATGCCACTTAACTGCACCAGATCCAGCAACGTATCCACCCGATTCTTGACCGTTGCTTTAGGCATTTTCCGGATTTCCATGCCAAAGGCAATATTCTGGCGCACGGTCATGTGCTTAAACAGTGCATAGTGTTGAAACACAAAACCGATATTGCGGTCTTGGACACTCTTATGGGTGGCATCTGTCCCAGTCAGAAAGATCTTGCCACTATCGGGGGTTTCCAGACCCGCGATCAAGCGCAGCAGGGTTGACTTCCCCGATCCAGATGGCCCTAGTAACGCCACCAGAGATCCTGTCTTAATCTCTAAGCTCACCTGATCGACTGCTTTGAAACTGCCGAAGTGTTTGGATACGTTTTCAACTACAATCCCCATGACCCCCAGACCTCTTGCAACAATTTAGTTTCGTGAATACCGCTTCCACAGCCCCTTACCCGCAGAGCAAACAATGCCCGGTTTGCCGCTCAGGTTACTGTAGTTTACATCATAAACCCCATGAAGTAAGGAGAAACTCCTGAGCACATCTACCCAGCCTATGGTGATTGTGCAACTGATCTTAGGCATGGGACAAAGGGGTACAGGTATCAGCAGCCTTGGATATTTGCTCTTTAGTTATTGTCACTCACCTTGGGAATCAGTTCTCAATGGCAGAATTCCCAACGGTGATTCCTCAAGTTTTTCCCCACTGCTTCCCAATTGCTTGACGGAGAGGGGGATGGGTGGCTTAAGAACCGTTTCCTGAATATCCTAACTGTTGATAGGAATGGTATGGGTAAAGGCAGGAGAGCGGTGGAGCCTCCCATTATTCCCCCATCGATGGAAGAGAGAATCTATTACTTTTTCTAATCTACCACCCACAGTTGTCCACTCAATCCTCCAGGGCACAGCGGATGGTATGTCTGGCGGCCTAACTCGCCCTCGATCATCCGTCACAGTTCCTCTCATGGGGTGTAAGCCACTCATACCTGGGGATATTCATTCAGTGAGAACCGCTGACATCGTGAGGATGCCTTAAAACTACGGTTTATCTATCGGAATTTAGTTGTATAATCTAAGCCAGTTTGCTACCATCTTTTCTAGATAACCTAAGGCTACGTTTGCACAAGTTTTTCTCAAGCACTGGAGCTATGAAATTACACCATCAGACAGAGCCAAGCTTCTACTACTTTGCCTATGGCTCCTGTATGTGTCCAGTGGATTTAAAACGGACGCTGGGTGAATCGACCCATTCCTACGTAGTTGGGCCAGCAACTCTTCATGGCTACCGCCTCGGCTTTTATCGCTACCTGTCCCATCGCAACTGTGGTGCCCTCGATATGGTGACTGATCCAACCGCAACGGTGGAGGGGGTATTGTATCGGCTGCCACAACGCTTGAGTGCTGCTCTCGACCACCGTGAAGAAGGATATCGCCACGAGGTCATTACAGTGCATTGCCAGAAACGACATTACACGAATGTCCGCACCTATGTGGTGATTGAAAAGTTAACTGCTGAAATTCCACCCAACGACTGGTATTTTCACGTTGTGCTGCGGGGGGCGACAACCTGTGGGTTGCCGGAGCATTACTGCTGGCAACTGTTCCAACACATGTACCAACTCCAGCAGCAACAAGCTGAGCGATCACAGCTACCGCAGTCCGCCTAAGCGATCGCAGCTAGGATCAGGACTGCGGCATTGAGTCTAGAACAGGGTTAGGGATTACTATCCCGGAACTATTGACAGTGTTTTGTAAAGATTGTTGATATTACTTAATTTTTTGTTACTATTGGTTTCATAAGCGCAGCAAGTAAAAATAGCTTGTAAAAGGTTTGTTTCTCCTCTCTCCTTCTACGTCTGGCTAAGTTATTTGTATTGGCTCTCCCTTCTCCCCAGCTTCTAGGCTGGGGATTTTTTGGCATGTCCGATCTCTGCGGGGTGAGTCGGGATTACTCAGCGGTATTGGTCATTCCGTCGGTTGAAGGACTTGTAATAGGCGTTTGCGCAAAGTACTGCCTCTCTGATCGGATTTTCATCCCACCGCTAACGCTGTTTCAAGATCAGGAGGGTAATGTCATCAAAGACTTTCTGGTCACCGATAAACTCTCTCAAGTCTTCAATGATTGCCTGCCGAATGTTACTGGCTGAGTCCTCACAGTGTCGGCGGAGAATCCCATACATCCGGTCTAACCCATATTGTTGGCGCTGAGCGTTCATGGCCTCAGTAATGCCATCTGTATAAAGGACTGCAATATCACCGGACTGGAGTTGAATTTGCGTTTCAGCAACAAAGGAAGTGATATCGGACTCTAGACCCAAGGGGAAGCCCAAGTCAAGGGTATCGATAGGTTCAATGCGACCATCCCGCCGGACAATAATCACTTCCTCATGTTGACCGCTGAGGGACAGCATCCCAGCCTCATAATTCAGTAAGGCTAGCGTCATGTTTTTGGGCGATCGCATCCGCTGGGTATTTTCATAGATGATGGTGTTGACCGTGTTTAAGAATCGCGTTGGATCGGTTTCTCCATGGGTCAATAGGGTACGCACGGCGGTCTGAGCCATGAGCATCACCACCCCGCTCTCCAACCCATGCCCAGTGACATCCCCAATGCCGATGCGAATCTTGCCTTCGTGTTGCAGCACATCGTAGTAGTCACCCCCAACCTCCGCCGCAGGCTCCATAAACCCAGCAATTTCTAACCCAATCACGGCTTCTAACTCAGCATCACTGGGCAGCAGCATCGTCTGTAGTTGCCGGGAGACTTCTAGTTCTGCCCCCATCCGCAGATTTTCATGCTTGAGTCGCTGGGTCAGTTGGATAATTTCTGCTTCGGCTAACTTGCGCTGGGTGATATCCTCGACGGTTCCCTCATAGCCAATCACTTCACCCAGGGGATCCTGGATGGCTCTGACAGACTCAGAAATCCAAATAATGCTGCCGTCTTTGCAATAAACCTGCGACTCAAATCCCTGAACCTTGCCTTGGGCTGCGATTAATTGGGTAAATTCACTGCGGCGGTGGGGATCGACATAGAGCTGATGTTCAATATCGGTTAAGGCCGTGATCAGTTCTTCGGCGGAGTCGTAGCCATAGATGCGAGCCAACATGGGGTTGGCAATTAGATAGTTCCCGGTCTGAGTTGTCTGGAAGATACCCTCTACAGCATTTTCAAAAATACCACGATATTTAGCTTCGGCTTCTCGGAGTGCATCGGCAATATTGTTAAATGATTGCACAACCTCTGTTAATTCATCGTGGCTTTCGAGTGCCATCTCCTCTGAAAAATTGCCATTAATCATGCGATCAGCGGCAGCACTCAATCCTGAAATGGTTTGCATCACACTCAGATAAAAACCTACAAAGAGATAACAAACGATAGCCAGGATGATCAAAACAAATGTCGTCAAAAAAACCTGTTTTCTAAAAAAACCATCAATGCGATTCTGCAACAGAATATCTAACTCGTCGATGGCGGTATTCCAGAACTGAAAGCTTTGCAGGAGGCTCTGATTAGCTTGGGCTAAGATCTGTTTTAGCTGCAAGGGCTGCCTTGCATCCAGTGGCAACAACAGCTCAGTTAATTTTCCAACATCCTCAGTTAAAAGGGTTAGAGGTTCGGTTAATTGGGGGACTAAATTTCCCTTAGGATTATTTGCAAAAGCCACTGCAATCTTTTGCTTCAGATTGGCTCTAAACTGCTTCAGGTTTACCCCAAGAAGCATCAGTTTTGCCTGTTCAGAGGGCAGAATACGCCCCCGGAGAATGGCCTGCTGGCTAATCAGATGAATCTCTGCGAGGTTTTTCTGAATTTCTGGCAGTTTCAGCAGCGTCGCATCCATGAGGTAATAACTATCGAGATCCGGATCAAGAATTAAGTTGGATTGATCTCCCACTTGAAATCTCAATTCATCTAAATTTTGTAAAACGTCTTGATAAGCAGGGATACTAGCACTCAAGTTTTGCTGGCGTTGTATCTCTGCCAGTTGATGCCAGCTGGCTTCCAGCCTTTTTAGCCGCTCGGTTGTCTGCAAGCGATCATTGAAAGCTTGATCCAGGATGCCCAGGCTCCGGAAATCCGTGGTGACGGCCAATGCCCTGGAGGTCGTCACCTGGGACGGCTGATGCAAGATCAGGCTGCGATGGCTGAAGAACTGATATTGAAATATCTTCTCTGAGAGTTGACTCAAGGGGCGGAGATAGAGATTCCCGACAATTTCTTTTTGGGCAAAATTAATCCGCGTCTGAATTTCAGACAGCAACAAATACATCACCAAGCCTAACGGCAGGATGAAAACGCAACTAATCAGGGCAAATTTTTGCGGGTACTTGAGCCGATGGATCAAAGTAGTGGCGGGCTGGAAGAATTGGGTAAGGTTCATCAATCATCAGACAATGGGTAGTCAACAACTTGGGATGTATCCATTAAACACCCATGGAATCCATCAAAGGTCTGCCGACCAGGACAGTAAGATCAGGCTAGCTCTCCTTAGAGTGCCCTAGTTGAACCCTAAAATTGATACCTCACCACTTAGATTTGACCAGTATTATTTTAAGATACTCTACACGTAATTTTACTGCCAATGGGAGCAGAGTCCTCCCCTGCCATCCTGGGAAGAGAATCGGGGAACTGCCTGTTATCTGTTAGCGTGGGAAGGCTGAAGCTCCCCCTGGATACCCGTTGATTCTATGAGTGCATTGGATACATCTCAACCCCCAACACCCCAGTGGCAGCAGGGACAAGTCTTGGAGTTAACCATTGATGATCTCGCTGACCAAGGAGAGGGAGTGGGGCGCTGGCAGCAGCGGGTGGTGTTTGTGCCGGATACCGTGATTGGCGATCGCGTAGCAGTGCGCCTGATCTATGTGAAACCCCAATATGCCCATGGGCGATTGCTACAAATTTTGGAACCGTCTCCCCACCGGGTGCGCCCCGCCTGTTTTGTCGCAGATAAGTGTGGCGGCTGCCAGTGGCAACAGGTTGAGTATGACTTGCAGTTGACGATCAAGCGCAATCTGGTGATCCAGGCGCTAGAGCGCATTGGTGGCTTCAGCAGCCCACCCGTAGACCCGATGCTCGCCGCAACCGATCCCTTGGGCTATCGGAACAAAGCCACCTATCCACTTGGGCTATCGGCCACCCGCCAAGTGCAAGCGGGTTACTACCAGCGGGGCAGCCATCAACTGATTAACTTAAATCAGTGCCCGGTTCAAGATGGGCGGCTAAACCCTCTCCTGGCAGCGATTAAACTGGATATTCAGCAACGGGGCTGGTCGATTTACGACGAAAGTACCCATACCGGTACCTTACGCCATCTGTCCCTGCGGATTGGGCGGCGAACTGGGGAAGTGCTACTGACTCTGGTGGCGAAAACCGCAGACTTGCCGGACTTAGAACTCCAGGCGCAGGAGTGGCTTCATCGCTATCCTCAGGTTGTCGGGGTGGCCTTGAATTTAAATCCAGCGGCAACCAACACCATCTTTGGAAGGCAAACCCAGGCGATCGCAGGCCGAATTTGGTTGGGAGAAGAGTTTGCCGGACTCAAGTTTCAGATCCAGCCCACCACCTTTTTCCAGGTCTTCACGGAACAAGCCGAACGACTCCTAGGGGTGATCTTGCAGCAGCTCCACCTTCAGGGTGATGAATTGTTGGTCGATGCCTACTGCGGCATTGGCACCTTGACCCTGCCCCTAGCAACGGAGGTTCGACAGGCCATTGGGTTAGAAGTGCAACCCGAGGCCGTCGCCCAGGCTGAGAAAAATGCGGCATTGAATCGACTCACCAATGTGACCTTCCAGACCGGAACGGTTGAGGAACAACTGCCAGCCCTGATCCAACCACCTGACATTGTGGTGTTAGACCCCCCGCGCAAAGGCTGCGATCGCTCTGTTTTAGCCACCCTACAGCAAATCCAGCCGCACCAGATTGTCTATGTCAGTTGCAACCCAGCAACCTTGGCACGGGATCTGAAGATCCTCTGTGAGGACGGACGTTATCAGCTCCAGCGGGTTCAGCCCGCCGACTTCTTTCCCCAAACTTCCCATGTGGAAGCTGCTGCCTTTTTGGTACGGCTTCCTCTCTCCGGGAGAACCCCTTAGCCCGGATCAATGCACTGGGCAGACACTTGGGCTTTGCCCAGTTCTCTCACCAAACGCCGAGCTTGATGTTTATAAAGCAGGGTGGGCAAGGCGGCGGGGAGTTGCTCCATGATCCTGCGCGAGACCTGAAGGTTGCAGCCACTGATGCGGGTGATCACCGTGGCTCCGCTAAAGGTTGATTCAGGGGTGCTGGCCTTTTCCACCCAGACTTGCCAGGTTCTGGGGATCAACTCACCCCGTTCAATCCGTTGCAGTCCCTCAATGGTTGCCAGAACTACAAGGCGATCGCCCCCATGCAGCCGCAGATCATCTGATGGCATCCATCGCAGGGATTTCTCTGTGGCTGCTTCATAGAGAATCGGCACCACATCATACCCATAGGCAACTTCTGACAACAACAACCCCTGGAGGGTGTCATGGACTTCGATGTGGTACTCCGTCACTAGCACCGTCTGCTGATCCAGGTGAAATAGATTGAGAATGTTTTCCCCAAAGGCAGCGCCAGCAAAGGCTGCCGCTGCCAGTGCCGAGGTACAAATTACCTTGGCATAGGGTAACAGTTGTCCCAAATTATCACTAAAGAGTTGATCATCCATCCGAATCACCAAGCCAGCCGTAGGATTGGCGGCATGGGCCATCAGACCCACTTCCAGATTCACCATCTCATCATCGGTGACCACAATTACACTTTTGGCCGTTGCCAGATTCACCCGGGTGAGGGCATCGGCAACATCTCCCACCACCATCGGCATCGTGGGTAACACATTCGTCGCTAGTTCGGTGCGGCCTATGCCGATTAGGGGGTGTTTCAGTTCTTGTAAAAAGGCCGCTACCCTCAGCCCCATCCGCCCCAAGCCGATCAAGACAATATGTCCCTGTTCCGGACTCCTGGGTCGCTGGGCCATAAACTGAAAGCGGCTACTCAAGAGCACCCCGGTTAACAAAGCGTACAGCACCCCTACTAACGCAGTTCCGGCGAGGGCCATGCCCAAGCTGAACAGCTTTAACCAGTTGGGAATCGGATCTGCGATCTTCACCCCGCCAAAAACATCTCCATAGCCTCCCAACAACAGGCTGGCAGAAGTATGAAAGGCATCTAAAACCGAGACACCAGGATAGTTGAGGCGGTAGAGGAGGGTGCCCACAGCCCCTAGAAGCACGACGGCGATCGCGCACAGCATCGCTACCCGCTGGCTCTGGTCTTGCGTATTGGCCTGCCACCACTGCTGTAAACCCCCTTGCCAAGCTTGCCAAAACCTAGGTTGAAGCCAGCTTGGCCCAGCCGCGAGGGCGGGAGGCGGTGGGGTGGTGGTTGCTGCTAGGGACGAGACTTCGTACCCCGTTTGTGCGGCAATGCTGTTATCAAGCATCTCCACATAAATCAGTGTGTCCCCCGGACAGACCATGGCATCAGGTTCCCAGGTGTGAAAAGACTGAACCCCGAGGGAGTTCGTCCCACAACTCAGCATCCGGCGAGTGCGACTATTGAGATCGTAAAATTGCCGTCGATAGCTCCAGCTATCGTTGACTTGCAACGGGCGGCGCACCACCCGCAAGAGTTGACCCTCTAGGTAAAAAACGCGCCTGGGTCTGCTTCCCTAAGGCTGCTAGCGCAAAGGCAGAGGTTGACAACTGGGCAGGCTCAAAGGCGACAAAATTCCCTAAGCTTTGTTGCAGGAGTTCGTTGAGATTCTGTTTGGCCGATCTAACCACTAGCCGAATGCGGGGATGGAGTCGTCGAGCTGTTAATGCGGCTTCAATGTTGATCTGTTCATTGCTGGTCACCATCAGGACAGCCTGACAGTCTTGAATTCTGGCCTGCTCCAACACCCGAGGGAGCCGACAATCCCCGAGGATGAATTCATCTAACTGCTCCAGTAAATCTGGGATTCCCCAATCCTGGGGCTGTTGTCGATCAATGGCGATCACCAAGACACCAAATTCTCGCAATGCCGCCGCACAGTGCTGTCCCAGACTACCCAAACCACAAACTAGAAACCGCTGACTGCGCGGCGGGGACGCAGATTCGGACTGAGAGGGAAGGACTGAGTCAGAACGCATACCCAATTCGCTGGTGAGATTAAGGGCTTAAGGACTCCATCCGGCAGTGGGATTGTCGTCATTCTCTTCATCCTCCGGGTAGCCCACCATGTTGGGGCTAATCAGCGTGATATCAAATTCATCGGGAGGAATTGTAAACACCGCATCCCGCCGCAGCAGGTAGTAGATGGCACGCACCTGGGGGCCAAACACCACTTCATCCTCATTTTTCAGGTCATACACCTGCATTTTGCGGCCATTGACCAGCAAGCCATTGGCACTGGGCTTGCCATCAAGGCTGCCATCGACAATCCGGTAGTAATAGCTGCCATCTTCCTGGGGGAGTTGCACCAGGGTGGCATGACGACGGGAGACAAACTGAGAAACCAAGCGAATGTCACACTTAGCATCCCTGCCAATTGAGTAGGTGGGGCTATCTAAGATAAACTCCCGGCGTCCCTTGTCATCTTCAATAATGAGGAGGTGATTCTGATGTGCTTCTGAAGACATTGTTCAAGTGCAGGCGACGCAGTAACAGAGAATTCGTTACAACACTAACAGAACTAAAGGCCATCATGGCTCCTGCCACGGCTGGACTTAGGGTAAATCCAAAACCGGGAAGCAGAACCCCGGCTGCCACTGGAATTCCTAGGGTGTTGTAAACCAGTGCCCAAAATAGATTTTGACGGATTTTTTGGAAGGTAGCACGGCCTAATCGAATTGATTCTACAACGTCTGTTAAGCGATCGCGCATCAGAACGATATCCGCTGTTTCCACCGCAACGTCGGTTCCCCCCTGGAGGGCAATGCCAACATCGGCTTGAGCCAAGGCCGGCCCATCGTTGATCCCATCTCCCACCATGGCAACGTGATGTCCCAGGCTTTGCAAATCGGCGATCGTCTGGGCTTTGTCCGCTGGGCGCACCCCAGCGATCACATCGGCGGCTACCAAACCCAGAGGTTGGGCGATGGACTGCGCTACTTCCTGACTATCCCCACTGAGAAGCATCACTCGTAAGCCCTGCTGTTTCAGGCGGGTGACCGCCGCCAGACTCTCTGGACGCAGGGTATCGGCAACGGCGATTAAACCTACCAAGGTATCGGCGATCGCGCCATAGACCACGGTTTTCCCCGCTGATTGCAGCGCCTGTGCCTGAGCCAGGGCTGGAGCATCAATGGGGATGCCCTGTTCGCTTAACCAGCGCTCACTCCCCAAGCGGACAATCTGCCCTTGAATTTGGGCGGCAACGCCGTGTCCAGGTTCGGTTCGAAAGTCGGTAGCGGCTAAGCGGGGGAGGTTTTGGGTCACGGCTTGCTGCTGAATCGCCACAGCCAAGGGATGACAAGCGCCCTGCTCCACCGATGCTGCGAGTTGCAATAACCCGGAGGCATCTAGGGTAACCGGCATCCTTGCCAGTGGCTGGGGAGCCAGCAGTAGACAATCCGTCACCGTCGGGGTGCCAGTGGTTAGAGTCCCTGTTTTATCAAAGACCACAGTGTCTAAGCCATGAACCTGCTCTAGGACATCACCGCCACGAATCAGCAACCCTCGCTCTGACCCCAGACTCGTGCCCACCAGAATGGCGGTGGGAGTGGCCAGTCCCAGGGCACAGGGGCAGGCCACCACAAGCACTGAAATCGCCAGCTTTAAGCTCAGCACCAGCGGAGAAGCCTGCACCCAAGTGTGGGCATGGGGTAGGGTGGACTGATGCAGTGGCAAGTTGAGAACCTCCGGCCACACCTGGGTACCAATCTCGTACCAAAACAAAAACGTCAGGAGGGCGATCGCCAGAACCCCATAGGTAAAGTACCCCGCAACAGCATCTGCCAGCTTTTGAATCGGGGCTTTACGGGTTTGGGCGGCTTCTACCAAGGCGACAATCTGAGCCAGGGTCGTATTTTTCCCGGTGCGCGTTGCTTGCAGGCAGATCATGCCTGAATGATTTAAGGTGCCGGCACTGACATGATCGCCGGGTTGCTTGCTCACCGAGGCCGCTTCCCCGGTGAGCATTGACTCATCCACGGTGGTGTGACCAATGACGACCTGCCCATCCACGGGAATCGCCTCTCCTGGCAAGACTTGCAGCCATTGTCCCACCTGCACCTGATCCACGGGAATTTCCTGGCTGGCCCAGGGGGGAGGCTGGGAATGGGAGGGGATCCAGCGAGCCACTCTCGGCTGGAGAGAGACCAAGGAGTGCAAGGAGCTGAGGGCACGGTGACGCGCCTGCTGTTCCAGGGTACGTCCTAGCAAGATAAACCCCACGAGCATCACGGGTTCGTCAAAAAAACACTCCCACCCAAGGGTGGGGAACAGCAGCGCCACACAACTGGTGAGATAGGCTGTTAGGGTTCCCAAACCCACCAGGGTATTCATATTGGGGGCACCTTGCCAAGCCCCCCGCCACCCTTCTAGGAGGATGGATCGTCCTGGGATCAAGAGGGCTAAGGTTGCTAATCCCCAGTGGAATCCGATGTGGCTCAAAGCTGGGAACTGAAACCAACCCAGGGTATGGAGGTGACCCAACCCAGACAGGATCACAAGTCCCCCTGCGATCGCGACTTGGCGAATCTGTTGGCGAATTTGCCCCCGTTGTTGTTCAGTTGGTGTCTGAGCAGAAACAGCCTCTGAGACGGGTTGATCGGGGCGAACCTGACTGGGGAAACCCGCAGCGGTCAACTTCTCCGCCAAGGCAGCCCCATCCAAGAGGGCAGGATCGCACTCCACGGTGGCCACCGCCGTCACCAGGTTGACGCAGGCTGAAATCACCCCCGGATAGTGACCTAATTGCTGTTCCACCACGCGCACACAACCGGCACATTTCATCCCCTGAACCTCCAAGGTCAAGGTGCTGGTTGGAGCCCCCAGCGGCAGGTTTTGTTTTAAAGAAGCGGTCATAACCCAATCTCAAACAATGGTGAAGCCTGCTAGCCCTGACGAATCAGCAGCCAGCGGAGGGTTTTGGAATGATAGGGCTGGTAAGGCAGATGAGAACCTGATTGCCAACCGTTGATCCAGTAGGACTCACTGAAACGCCATGACTCAATGCTTTGAGGCGATGTCTATAACTTCCAGAGTATTTCATCCATACCAATGCACTAAAAGTTGCCAATCTAGCACCCTCAGCAATGGCTTTATATAACAAAAAAAACAGTCAACCATCAAAAAACTGGTTCATCTGTTAGCCTGTTAGATAGCAAGCCGATCATGGCTGCTTCTAGTGCAGCTGAACTCAACCATAACACTTCCTTCTCAACCCCCTAGTGGTTTGTCAACTTTGATTTTATGATTTGTAAAAATCAAAATCATCCAGATTGAACATATTTTTAGGAGTTCCAGACTCTCTAAAAATAGTCTTGACAGATGCCTAGACCTCTCTGTAAAGATCTCAGATTGACTGCTTGCCCTTGGTGACGAGATCACAAAAATACAATGCGAATTTTTAATCGCCCCCCTCAATCTGAAACTGAAGCTCGTACCCGCATTCTGCGGGAAGCAGAGCGATTATTTGCCCAGCGGGGTTTTGATGGCACCACCACCCGCGACCTAGCTCAAGCTGCGGGGGTGGCCGAAGGAACCTTGTTTCGCCATTTTCCCAACAAGAAATCCATCCTGACGGAAGTGGTGACCCAGGGATGGATAGAAATCCTCACCGATCTCTTAACAGAACTGAGTGAGATGGCAAACTTTAGAGCGATTAGCAAAGTCATGCATCGGCGGATGTTGAATATGCACCAGAACGCCGATCGCCTGCGGGTTTGTTTTGTAGAAGCTCAACTGCACCCAGATCTGCGCGATCGCATCCAGACCGATGTAATTGCGAAAATGACCGATGTGGCCGAAGGTTTTTTTCCAAACAGCAATGGATCAAGGAATTTATCGCCCCATGAATCCGAAAATTGTCGCTCAGGTGTTTCTGGGGATGTTTGCTATCGCGGGATTCAGCCAAGAAACGATCCTAGAACCCGGATCATCGCTGCGCTCCCTACAAGAAATGGCGGAAGGGTTGGCGGACATTTTTCTCAATGGAGTGCTCGTTAAGCCTTGAACCCCTAGGACAGTGGTTAATCATTTCCTGCAATTAACTTCCGCAGAGACTCTAGTCCTTTCTTCACCCGCCGGGATACGGTGACGGCACTAACTCCCAGTAGTTCAGCGGTCTCTTTTTGGGTGAGATCCTGGAGAAACACAAACTCCAAAATTTCACAGGTTTTTTGCTCTAGCTGGACAAGAGCTTGTCGAAGCCGGATTTGATCTTCTTGAGACAGTTGAAAACTGCGATATTGAGTGTCGGGAACTAGATCACCGAGAAAGGTTGCCCCAACTTCGTCATCCCGAACCGGGGCATCTAAGCTCAGAGGCACACGATTGCGTCCGGCTAGCTTCACTTCCTGCCACTCTGCCAGGGAAATTTCCAGGGCTGTGGCAATTTCTATGTCGTTGGGATGCCGTCCTAAGTCTGTCTGTAAGGTGCGCATCACCTGAACGGCTTGGCGCTGCAAGGTTAACCAGCGGCGTGGAATCCGGAGGGAGGGGCTTTTATCTCGCAGGTAATGCTGAATTTCACCCCGAATGTAGGGAACGGCAAAGGAACTAAAGGCATGCCCTTTTGCCATTTCAAAGCGCTCAATGGCTCGTATGAGGCCGATACTACCTACTTGCAGCAGGTCATCATAATTCTCAGTACATTGATGCACCCAGTGATGCACCTCCTTCCTCACTAGCCCCAGATTCAGCTCCACCAGACGATTGCGAATCTCAGCAGACTGGGTTCTTTGGTAGTCCCGCAGCAGCTGTAAACTCTCGTTCTTGAGGTCACTGGTGATTGGAGTGGACATAATCTGAATTTATCCAGGCTAGATTACCAGATGTATACTCAACCAAAGTTATAGCAAGAAATTCACGAACGACACCGTGTCATAAAACACAGGCTACAACTGAATGGATTACTACATCCTCTAAGCAAAGATTGAGTCGCAACAATGTCATTATCACTGAAAGCAAAGGAATCGTTTGTATAGAGTCTGTAAAGATTAGCCTTCCATAGATATTTTTAGATCAAGGAATGGGTAGGGAAGGTATATTTCGCAACCAGAAGCTTTCGGTACTCAGCTCCGGAATTGGCGACAAAATCAGGGATTGGGGGGTTGGCCGATCCAGATTGGGTTCTAAAACCCTCTTACGTCAGCGGCAGATTCAGGGAAGCCGATGAACCGGAAGCGGCAGGAATACCCACAAATCCCGGTAAGGAACTGGCAGCTGGCAATTGGCACAGGGGCAAAGCCCCTTGAACGGCTTGGTGAAAACCGACATCGGTATTCTCAAAGGTTAGGTGCTGACGGAGGTAATTCCCCCACATAAATTCCTGGAAAGGGATGTCTGATTTTTGATAACCGCCAGCTCTCAGAACTGCCCAGGCCAAACCCCGGTAGACATCATCGGGGAGATCCGCTAGCCGATGGGGAATGCTGCGGGGGTCAATGGGACCATTGCCATTTTTGTCGTAGCGGTAGACCCACTGATGCTCGATCATCAGGTGCCAGAATTCAGCTTCTGTATGGTTCCTACAGTTCTCCAAAACTTTGACATAGACGGTTTCCCTCAGTCCCGTCCGTTGAATGGCGATCGCCCGATGGTGATGGTCTACAACAAAGGGAGTACCGTTAGGGGCAATGGCAATGGGAATATAGTGCTCGCGGAGATACTCATCTAACGTTGCTGGGGTCATGGCAGTAAACTGCTGCATGCGGTAGTTCACCTCTCGGTAACCCAAGGATGGCTGAGCCGGATGCAGCTGGGCAACTGGGATCACAGCCAGCACGCCTGTGGGCGCATCAGCACTAAATCCAGGAAGGGGAACCATAGGGATAGGAGAAAGGGCTGTCCCCAGACTAGCAAAATCACTGCTGTTTCACTCCATCCCTTCCGATCAGAAAGGCATCCAGGCACGCTGGACTCACGGGATGCAACGCTGCCTCTAAAACCTCGGTGGCTCTGTCCTGCCAAGCTTGGGTGGCGGGGGGCGGCATCTGCGAAATCTGCTGTACCCTGGCTTGTAGGTCTGTCGGCGTGGTGGCGACCCAGTGAATATCGGGGGCAGCTTCTAGGGGATTGAGATTGAGAAAGTTCTCAGAGCGGACGAAAATGGGTTTCACCCCATACTGAAGGGCTTCATAGCAAACAAGGGTATAGGTATAGAGCAGGATATCCACTGTCGGCAACAGCTGACTAATGGGGGTATTGACAACCTGAATCTGGGTCTGGCTAGCTGGAATTCTGGCATACCGAGCTACCTGTCCCCAGTCAACGAGGGGATGACATTTGATCATCACGGTGACGTTGGGATCGGCACCAAAGGCTTGAACAGCTTTAGACACCAACTCCACCGAGTCCCCCAACCCAATGGAAGTTGCCACTAAGATCCGCAATCGGCAAGGAGGATGGGCTTTCACCGCAGCCGGATCTGCCCAGAGATAGGCATGGCGCAGGGCACATCCCCGCACTACTTTTTCCTTAGGAAAACCCTCAGCGATCAGCAAGTGCTGAAATAAGCTGCCCCCAGCCACAATCCTGTCAGGGAGGGGGCGCAGCCCTAATTCATGGGCGGCGGGGTAGAGGCACAGCGCCAGACGGGAAAAATTCCCATTGTCGTAGCCGACGATCGCCGTATGGGGGAGATAATGGCGCACCGACCAGGCTAAGGCTTGTTCCCAACTATGCCCCTCACAGGTGTGGATGATCTGTCGGGGCTGCATGTTTCGGGTGGCTAAGGAGGCGATGCAGGCTCCATAGGTGAGGGTAAAGGCCAAGGTATTGCGAGTTTGTTCGAGATGTTCCTGGGTGAGGCGATAGGTGGGTACCCCAGCAATGGCATCCTCTGGGTTCAGACAGGGTTGAAACGCTTGGGCCTGCTGCTGACAGGTTTGCCAATCCACCTCGGTGAGTAATAACTCCAGAAACAGAAAGGTTTCACCACTCTGCAACAATCGGTCAATGGCTTCGGGGTAAGGAATAGTATGGAGAATTCGTGGTACATAGACCACTCGCAAACCACGATCGCGCAGCATCGGCGCTAGATCACCCAGGTGGGGATCAATGTAGTGACCATCCGGATCAAAGTTACGGCGATCGACCCAGGTCAACAGCAGGATGGTGGTGGGGTCGATCCAGTTGTCATCAATCTTCACCCCTCGGAGGGCTAAAATCCGCTGCCAGTAAGTCAAGAGATCTTCCTTGGGCTGACGCTGGTCGGGCGGGGGGCGGGGGGCGGAACCAGGATCGCCCAGAGTTGCCATGCGGTGAGGTAGATCCGTCCCAGGAGCCGTCGTCCCTGCGATCGCCTCTGGGGTGGTGACTGAATCGGAGCCGGGCAAGAGATCTGCTGCAGTTGATATCCCTGAGCGATGGCAAACTCTGTGACTTCAGCTGCTAAAGCTGGGGTGGCGCAAATCATCAAGGTGGGGACTGAAAAACCGACGGTGAGTAAGTCTTGGGCAACGCCCAGCAGGCAGAGGCGAAGGAAAAACAGCGAGTAGGGATTCTTCGCCGCCAGTTCCGATGCCCACCAGGCCAGGGAGTGATGGCGTTGGGAGAGATCACCGATCCAGTCAAGGTAGGGCTGACGGAGTTTCCAGGCCATGGCATCCAGAGCATCGGCAATCGACAGCCGCTGCATCCTAGGACAGAGCCAGGACTCTACTTGGACACGCCAGGTACTGTCTTCTCCCAGGTAAAGCCACTGTTGGATGCCCCGTGCCCCGAGTTCCGGCAATAGCGTCGTTGGGTTTAAGTCGGCTTGCAGGGCTATGTGAAGCATCGCATCAGCAAAGAAGGCCACTGTTGATCCAAGTCCCATAAATCTGCAATCAGCGCGATCGCCCCTTGGGAGGGGAATGGGTTGGGTTTCCCAGCCTCCACCCGCCCCACAAAGGGCACTGCGGTGGCCTTTGCCCCCTGGTAATCCGCGATCGCATCGCCAATCATCAACAATTCTGATGGCTGAAGCTGCTGCTCATGTAAAATTCGCTGGAGAATCGCCTGTTTACTGGCAGGACTACCATAGACCCCTTGAAAAAACCCCTTCAGGTGCCGCTGGTGAACAATAGCCTGCAATTCTGCTTCCGGCGTCCCCGAGGCGATATATAGAGGATAATCCGGTGCCCGCGATCGCAGGAATTCCTCCGCCCCGGCTACAAAGGGACAGGCGAGAACAGCCTCATACACCTGTTGGGAAAATCTGACTCCCAGGTTAGCTAACGTTTCTTCCTCTAGGGGTTGTTGCAGATAATCCTGGTAGATGATCCGGAACTTTTCAAACCGCGAGATCCCGGCTTTTTCAAGATGTAACTGCACAATGGCCTCTAGCTGCTCAGGATAGTCCTGAAACAGTTGACGAAAGGCCTGGGTCTTAATCGCTGTAGACTCCAGAATCACACCGTCAAAGTCAAAGGCGATCGCTTTTAACATCGTCTCTCTCAAACCGCATTATAACCGTGCTGTTGCAGCCAATATTCCACTCCCGGAACTTGCCATTCATAGTCCACATCACACCCCCCCAGGACGGGATCGGAGCAATCCGCTGTCCCATCCACTTTTGGGGCAGCAGACCTGAGACAAGATCCTCTAGACAATGGGGGCGGACAATGGAAACCCCCATATCTGCGTACAAAACATCCCCCTGAGAGTCGCGATCGCAGCTCAAGGTTTGGGGGTCCCCGAAGATTTCAAAGGGGACAAACGGGTGCAGACAGCCATCGGGCATCAACTTCCGAGCCCGTAGGGGACTCCACATGTTGTAGCGAGAAACCGTTACGGCGGAGTCCAGGGTGGGATCGGCTCGCAGGATCTCAATCCCCTGATCAATCAGGGCCCCTGTGATCGTGGCAGCATTGGCAAACAGCAGCACCATGAATTCCAGAGACTGGGAAGCGAGGTGGAGGCGATCGCGAATCACCTGGTAGCCGTGGACAAAGGCATCTTCGCCGAGGGCCTGATCGGAACAGAGTTCTGGGGGCCGCTGAATAATGGTGGCACCATAGTCCCGACCCACCTGCATAATTGCCGGTGAATCCGTGGATACATAGAGGTGTTGGACAAACTGACTCCCTTGAGCGGCTAGCAGCGGATAGGCCATCAAGGGACGACCCAGAACAGGATAGAGGTTCTTGCCAGGGAAGCCTTTACTCCCCGCACGTCCCAGTAATAATGCTGCAACGGTCATTTCGTCGTTACGGTCTCGCGGGTGGATTGGGGTAATTGTACTAGCTTATCAGGACGAAATAACCCCATGAGAATATTTTTATAAGTGGATAAATCGTAGAGCATGTTAATCGGGGTGGCACACATCCAGTCGCAGTTGCATTGTTTATTGACAATCTCTTGCTGGTGGAATTGGTTCACTTTTTGCGATCGCTTCAATTGATAAAAGTCATAATTGAAGTCTTTAATGTTTCCCAAATTTGTCTTCTCTAAGACCTCACAGGGAGAAATGGAGCCATCGTCGTACAGCGTCACGAACTTCTGAGTCGCATAACAGGGACGAATAAATTCCTCACGGGTAATGATGCGGATGATATCGTTGTAAACTAGCCCCTGAAGGGTTCTGACAGCTCGACTCCAGATGCTTTGGCGGTGTTGCTGCCATTCCTGTTGTTCATTGCGCTGTAGTAGATCGATCCAGGGCCAGATGTGTTTTTTATTATCAGTGGTGATCAGAGCATGGACTTCACGAATCAGATAAAACATCTGTTGATCATATTTAAAATTACGCTGACAGTAATCAATGATTTCCTCAATGCGGTGGAGATTAAATTCAGCGTAACAAGTTGCAATTTGAATCCGTAGATTCTGATACTTATGTCGGATTTTAGACAACGCTTTTAAGGTTTCAGTCATTTTGGCAAAGCCATCTTTGATCTTGCGAGAATGATCGTGATCCTCGTACATCGAATCAATGCTGACTTGCACCGTCAAAAAGATCCCTGGACATTGATTTAAGATCGCCACGGTTGAGCGTAAAACTCGCTCCGTGAGAGCTGCATTGGAGGGAATAGTTACCCACTGGGTATGGGAATGCTGCCAAAAAGCATGCACTAGCTGCGGTAAATCTTCACGAATAAAGGGTTCACCGCCAGAAAGCGTCAGGTAGGGTAACCGGCCTAATTTTTGAGCAATCTGTGTAACTTCATCCAGGGTGAGTTCACTGGGTTTCCGTTCTTGCCAGTTGACGACATTTTCTAAATTGAAGCAAAAACTGCACCGGGCATTGCATTTAGAGGTCACAAAGTAGAACAGTTTAGAGATTCTGCCGGGTCGCCAGAAATGGAGAATTGAGCAGGCAATATTCCACAGGAGCCGCACCCGAAATAGGAGATAGCGCCCTAGACCAATGCTGCCACCTAATAACCAGCACCCTAAGCGCAGGGATAAGAGGGGACGAAAGAGCAGCTGCGACCAACGACTCGGGCGCTCTGAGGGGAGGAGTTGTTCTACGTAGCGACGCACAAAACCGAAGAACTCACGGGACAGCCAATAATGTCCCACCAGGGCCGCAAGGGTGAGGGGCAGAGCAACCTCAGCAGCAATGGGAAGGGTCAGCATCCCCACCCCCACCCCGCCTAGCAGCAGCGCAGATAATAATAAATTCCGACCGCCATAGGCCAGGAGGGTGATGCCGGATTCAGTTTGATCCGATAAGCCATTGAGCAGAATGGTTACCCGAGAAATTCCTCGATGCAGATGCCGTTTGAGATAGCCTTTGGTGTTACGTTCCTGATGAAAAACCTCTAGAGCATAGACAAATTTCAGGGGAATTGACTGTCGAAGTTCATGGCAGATCACGGTGTCTTCCCCACTCGCCATGCCTTTGAAGAAACTCAGCTCTTGTTGGGTTTTATTTTGCTTCCAGGCGGTGCGCAAAAATGCACAGTTGCCACCGGGCAGGGTTGCCTGATCTGGATTTTTTGAAAACACAAAATGGGCATATTCCTCCTCAATGATCATGAAGTGCCCCAGGGTTGATTGGGCGACGGGATGGGAATATTTCCCCCCAACCCCTCCGAGGGTTGGATCTCGTTGAAATTCTCCAACAATTTTTTCCAGCCAATCCTGGGGTGCCCGACAATCCGCATCGATGAAGGCAATGATGTCCCCCGTGGCCTTGGCAGCTCCGATGGCTCTGGCGGTGGCTGCGCCACCATTAGCAGCGCAATTAATCAGCTGAACATTGAAGGCGGCAATGACCGCGATCGCGTCATCGGTTGAGGCATCATTTACTACAATGATTTCCTGGGGAGCATAGGTCTGCTGCAGCAACGAATGCAGACAATTTCCAATGGTTTGGCTGGCGTTATAGCAAGGAATCACAACAGAAATAGTGTAATTCCGGTGATGCTGCTCTAGCGGAGATTCCATAAAATATGCATCAGGAGTTCTACTTTTAATTAAGCTAGAGTCAATACTTTGTCAAGTCAGGATACGGTTGTGATTCCCCTTTCGGTGATTACAGTGACCCATAATCATGGTGCCTACATTGGGCGCTGTTTAACGGCGTTGGTACCGGAAGTGACTGCGTTGGGAGGCGAAATTCTGGTGATAGATAATTGCTCTGAGGATGCCAGTGCCGCGATCGCCCGCCAATTTCCCACGGTACAATTGCACCTCAACCCAGAGCGGCGGGGTTTCTCTGCTAATAATAACTACGGCATGGCGCTGGCCCAAGGGCGCTACTTATTGTTATTGAACCCCGATACAGAAGTGCTGCCCGGTGCCCTGGGTGCCTTGATCCAGTTTATGGAAGAACATCCCGCTGTTGGATTGTGTGGGGCGCAGCTCCTGTTTCCGAATGGCACGATTCAACCCTCGCCACGACGGTTCCCGACCTTGGGAGCCGCGATCGCCCGCAGGAGCCCCTTGCGGCGGTTGCTCCGTCAGTCTGCCCTTAATCGTCGTCACTTGATGCAGGATCTCGATCATTCCCAACCTCAACCCGTTGACTGGTTGCTGGGTGCTTGTTTATTCATCCGTCAAGAAATTCTTCACAGTGTAGGTCCCCTGGATGAGGGCGTTTTTTCTCTACGTTGAAGATATTGATTGGGCCCAGCGCATCCATCGAGCCGGTTGGCAGGTTTACTATGTCCCTACCGCTCAAATCATCCACCACCACCTCGCCGTCAGCGATCGCCACCTCTGGAGTCGCTACACTTGGCTCCACCTGGGGAGCATGGTACGCTATGCCCGTAAGTATTGGTGCCCACTGATTCCAGGATTAGCCATTCGAGATTACAGTGCCACCCTTTGGCAAATCATGGGTCAGATCAAGCCCCCCCCCAATGCTTCAGTACTTTCCCCCCGGCCTTAGAGATTCTGAAGTGCTCACAGTTATGTTTTCAGAAATTTACCTTAGTGGGTTATTGAACCAGTGCCTGGGTCACTGGGTTGTTTGTTGGGAAATTCTCTAGGCGGCTAAACTCTCGGTGCTGAGGGGAACTATGGTGCCGCTGGCTGCCCAGCCCAATAACATGGGTTCGTGACGGTCAACGGCATGTCTCCATTGCAGAAGCAGTTGCGTTCTTCGTTGAGGGGGGGTTAGAGTCGCTGGCCGGTTTCCGGATCAAAGACCAGTAAGTGATGCCGATTCAAGGTCAAGGGCAAGCGATCGCCGGGACGGAGCCGCAACTGCGGATCAACCTGTACATTCACCACCGCACCGGGTAGGGTTGCCCGGATCAAGGTTTCCCGCCCAAGGGGTTCCACCACACTCACCATCACCGTCAGGTCAGCAGTTGCCGTCTCCGTCGCAACCTGGAGATGTTCCGGACGAATCCCCAAGTCATAGGGTTGTCCAGGGTTGAGGGGCAGGGGATCGCTGGGGAAAGCTACCAGATTGTCATTGACCTGAAACCCCTTCTCAGTATAAATAGCCGGAAGAATATTCATGGATGGACTGCCCAGAAACGTTGCTACCATGCGATTGGCCGGTTGGGCATAAATAGTTTGGGGATCGCCAATCTGTTGCATCCGCCCTCGGTCGAGAATGATCATTTGATCCGCCAGGGTCATCGCTTCTACTTGGTCGTGGGTGACGTAAAGGGTGGTGATGCCCAGTTTTTGGTGAAGTTGCTTCAACTCAGCACGGGTGTCATCCCGCAGTTGGGCATCCAGATTCGACAGGGGTTCATCCAGAAGAAACGCTTGGGGTTGCCGGGCGATCGCCCGTCCCAAGGCCACCCGCTGCTGCTGCCCCCCCGAGAGCTGGCGAGGCTTGCGCTCAAGGAGATGGGAGATATCTAAGGAACGAGCTACCCCTTCCACGCGATCGCGGATGGTTTTGGGGTCAGTCTGACGCATCCGCAAGCCAAAGGCCAGATTTTCGGCAACGGTCATGTGAGGGTAGAGGGCATAGTTTTGAAAAAACCATCGCTATATCTCGCTGTCTTGCAGGGATCTGATTCATCCGGGATTCCCCGATGTAGACATCCCCTGCTGTTGCTGATTCCAGCCCCGCAATGGTACGTAAAATGGTTGATTTACCACACCCAGATGGCCCCACCATCACCCAGAACTGTCCATCGGGTACTTCAAAGGTGATGCCATCAATGATACACACATTGCCATGACGGCATGTAATTTCGTCTAACTTAACCCGTGCCATGTAAGACTCATCTGCCAGGGCGAAACTTCTGACGTTCATCTTAAGCGATGTCGAGCCAGACTTCTTGCAGCCCTATGCCCATTTCTAGGAGTCGCAAGCAACGGGACTATGGGGCAGCATCGGCCAGACCACTAGCCTCCCGATCCAGACTTTTTTTCTCGCAACCTGTGTATGCAATTCCAAATCTCCCATGTGACAACCTATCGCTATCGCCAACCAATCCTGCTACAGCCCCATGTGATTCGCCTACGTCCCCGCTGCGACGGCATCCAATCCCTCCAATCCTTTTCGATGCAGATTCTGCCCCAACCAGGGGGTATCAGCCAGACCCTTGACTGGGAAAGCAATGCCACAGTCCAGGCATGGTTTCGAGAAGAACGTAGCGACCTCCTCCAGGTAGAAACCGTTGCCCAAGTCACCACCCATCGACTGAATCCCTTCGACTACTTGCTAGAACCTTGGGCGATCAAGCTGCCGATGGACTATCCGGTCTCTGCATGGGGCCATCTCCAACCCTACCTTGACAGTGCTGCCTCCCCATCAGTGCTCGATTCAACCTTGATCCGGATGGTCCAGGAGTTATTGCATACGGCGGCAGGAGATACCATCACCTTCCTCACCAATCTCAACCAGACCCTGTATCACGGTTGTCAGCAGGTCTACCGAGAAACGGGGGATCCCCTGCCACCGGTTCTGACTTGGGCACATAAGTCTGGGTCCTGTCGTGACCTAGCCGTATTATTTATGGCCCTCTGTCGGAGTGTGGGGTTAGCATCCCGCTTTGTTAGTGGTTACCAGGCGGGGGATTCCAACCAAGCTCAGCACCATCTCCATGCCTGGGCTGAAGTCTACTTACCGGGAGCAGGCTGGCGGGGCTATGATCCGACCCAAGGCTTAGCAGTGGCAGATGCCCATGTTGCCGTGGCAGTCAGTGCGTTACCCCGCCATGCAGCGCCGATGACGGGGAGTTATCGGGGGGGGTAGTGGTCAACCGGCCATGGACTATCAGCTATCAGTGCAAGCCATCTAAGGCAAACCGTCATCCATGATTCCTGTCCAATCCCCATGGGGAAGCCTATGATGGGGATAGACTGGAACAAACTGCCAACAGACTGTTCTTCTCAAGGCCTTTCACACATCTCTTGTCAGCAACTCTTAGTAAGCACCCTTTGCCCTTGCTGCCGTGCAAACTCAGAAGCCTCAAAAGATTGATTTAACCGCTGAATATCCCTGTCCCTGTGGGCGTCGGGGTCAAATTGCCCCCATTACCCTCACCGAGGCCTTTGGCTGTAACCGCTGCCAGCAGATTTTTGTGGTAGAAGAGAGTGGGTATGTGCTGGAACAACTTTCGACCAACTACCCCTATAAAAAGATCTGGCACTGGACGGGGTGCCATTGGCAGCGTGCTCATACTGGACTGAGAGAGCATTACCTGCCCGTGGTGCTAGCAATTGTCTTAGGGCCGCCTGTGGTCTGGTTGATGCTGGCTCTGCGCTCAGCGTCGGTGTCGAATATTATTCTGTGGACATTTGTGGCAGTGTTATTGATGTTATTACCAGCTTTTATGGTTTGGCTGGCTTATCGGCGTTAGTGCCATGATGTCTGATTCCTCCAGTTTCCCCCCCCACCTGTAACAGCGGTTCATCGGGCGGCCCAAGCCTCTCTAGTTCTGTCTGCAACCAAGGGGGTCGATCGCAGCCGTGCCCTTCTCGCCATGGCGCAAGCCCTGAAGCAATCTCAGAATGATATTCTCGAAGCCAATACCCTAGATCTAGAGGCTAGTCGCGAGATGGCGGTGCCAGATCTGATCTTGGAGTGGCTGAAGCTGACCCCGGAGCGGTTACAGACAGCGGTACAAATCTTACTGCGTCTTGCAGATCTCCCAGACCCGATTGGGCGGGTGCGGACTGCTACCTATCAGGTGGATGCCTGCCAGACTTATCGGCAACTCATGCCTCTGGGTGTGATTGCCTTGGTCTATGAAGCCTTGCCGGAGTTGGGGGCGATCGCCGCTGGGATGTGTATGAAAACAGCCAATAGTTTAATTTTACGCGGGGGCAGTGAGGCCAGCCAATCGAATCTGATGATTACCCAGGTTCTCCAGGGCGCGATCGCCGAGGTGGGACTTCCCGAAAGCTGCTTAGAACTCTTACCTACGGATCAGGGCGGTGCGATTCGCGATCTCGTGATTCAGGATCAATGGATCAACCTGATTATTCCCTACGGACGCCCTAGTTTGGTACAACAGGTGGTGCGACAGGCAACTGCCCCGGTGTTGAAGTCAGCCATGGGAAATTGCTATCTCTATTGGTCAACCTCGGGGAGCCTCGAAGCCGCAAGGGGGATTATTTTAGACAGCCATGGTTGGCCTGACCCCGTGAATGCGATCGAAAAAGTGCTGATTCATCGTCAGCAAAACCGCTCTTCCCTGCTCAGGCTTTGGACCAGCCTGAAGGAAAAAGGGTTTGCCATTCGCGCCGATCAGGAATTGGTGGCAGAATTCCCAGATGTAGCGGGGGCCAGTGACACTGAGTGGAGCCAGCCCTATCTCAACAAAACGATTAGCTTCAAAGTGGTGGATAGCCTGAAGGTGGCGATCGCTTGGATCAACCAGTTCAGTAGTGGTCACGCTGATTGCCTGGTAACGGAGTCTTACCAAGAAAGTCGCCAGTTTGCCCTGGAGGTGCATAGTGCCACTAACTATATCAATGCTTCTCCCCGGTTTTATCGCAACCCCAAAGGGGGAGAGGCGGTGTTCTTAGGGATATCGAACCAAAGAGGTCACCGCCGAGGTCTGATTGGCTTAGACAGTTTGACCACCAGCAAGCACATCACCCAGGGGAGTGGACAGTTCTAGTTTGAAACCGATATCCCAGCCCCGACAACTCGCATTCCTAGCCCTGCGGGCAGTTCATCGCGGAGCCTTTGCTGATGTTGCCCTGGATCGTGTCCTGCAATCAGGGACGTTAGCCGAACGCGACCGTCGCCTGGTCACTGAATTGGTGTATGGCAGTCTGCGACGACAACGCACCCTGGATGCCCTGATCGATCAGATTGCCACACGTCCGGCGGAGAAACAACCCGCCGATCTGCGACTACTGTTCCACCTCGGGTTGTATCAACTACGCTACCTCACCCAGATTCCTGCGGCGGCGGCGGTCAATACAACTGTAGAACTGGCGAAACAAAATCGTTTAGGGGGACTGGCGGGCTTGATTAATGGCTGTCTGCGCCAATATCTGCGGTTAACTGCAACCCAAACCGATCCCCTGGAGTTGCCCTCCTCTGCCCTACAACAGCTCGGCATTTTGCACAGCTACCCGGACTGGATCGTGGAGACCTGGCAAGCTCAGATTGGTTGGGCCGAAACCGCCCAGATCTGTGAGCAACTGAATCAACCTCCCTACCTCGATCTGCGGATTAACCCCCTCCGCACCACCCTAGAGGAAGTAGAAACTGCCCTGGCCACCGTCAACATTCAGACGTGCCGCCTCCCCCCCCGTCCCCCAGGCGTTACGCCTTCTGGGTCACTCAGGCAGTATCCAGCAGCTACCGGGGTTTGAGATAGGCTGGTGGGTCGTGCAAGATAGTAGTGCCCAATTCGTCAGCCATTTACTTGATCCGCAACCTGGCGCTGTCGTCATTGATGCCTGTGCTGCTCCGGGGGGGTAAAACCACCCATCTTGCAGAACTGATGGCAGATCAGGGCACCGTATGGGCCTGCGATCGCAACCCAGCACGCCTGAAAAAACCTAGAAGAGAACCGCCAACGCCTGGGGTTACAATCGATTCGCATCTGTACCGGAGATAGTCGTCAACTGACTCAGTTTCATCAACTAGGCGATCGGGTACTCTTAGATGCCCCCTGTTCCGGTCTAGGAACCCTCCATCGCCATGCCGATGCGCGTTGGCGACAAACCCCTGAAAGTGTTACTCAATTGGCTCAGTTACAGGGAGAACTCCTGGAGCAGGTAGCAGATTGGGTAAAGCCGGGGGGAATTTTGGTGTACGCAACCTGTACCTTGCATCCCCTTGAGAATGAACAAGTGATTACAAGCTTCTTGAGCCGTCATCCCAACTGGAAGGTGCAACCACCCCCAAATAACATTCCAGCGATCTCAGTGCCTAGTCCCGAGGGTTGGATAAAAGTTTGGCCTCATCGCCAGCAAATGGATGGCTTTTTCATGGTGAGGCTACATCAAAGCTAGCAGCCAACTCTGCGATTAGGCTTTAGGTTCGTTGGGAGGAGAGGATTCCGTTGTCACCTTTGGGACAAAAACAGGACGATCCTTATCCTCCCAACCCGCAGGCCGCTTCGAGTTGAACCAGGCAATTGAGCCAAAGGTGATCGCCGCAATAAATCCAACGACATAGACGAGGGTAAACGAAAGCGGGAAATGAGCGGTTCGGGAAGCAATTTCAAGGAGAAGCATCATCGTTAACTCCGGTGGATGATAATTTGAGCTTTCTTGAATATATCGTTCTGTTGGCGTTGCTGAATACAGGGATGAATAGTTAGGAGCGTTGAGGGACAGGTACATCACCAAAGTTTAGGTAATGAATTAACAGTCGGATAGAATGACCCAGCATTTCTACGGACTTTGAATAACACAAGGTTTTACGATGCAGATGCGCTAAGTAATGACGTAATCGGGTATTTTCGCCTTCCACTCGGGTCATGTAAGTCTTGCTAACAATCTGGGCGCCCTCTGGAATAAACCCTGGATAGACCGACCAGCCTAATGCCTTCGGCAACGCTACGCGAACAGTGACGTAGAAATAGCACTTCCAGGTGGCCACGATCGCCCACAGGAGCTTGAAGGTTTCTGCACTGTGGTCGCCGCTCAACACCCAGCCTAAGATACCTTTGCAAAAGTGGTCTACCGCCGTCCACAACCAAATCTTGTTTTTTTGAGCCCACAAAGGTTTCCAGTTTATCCAGTTCGCCAACCTGGGAAATTTGGTATGGGTCATAGGCATCTGGGAGGTGTTTGCCGACCGCTTTGACCCAGCTAATCACAGTTGTGTGATGCACTCCTTTGATCCGTTCAATACCCCGAAACCCCATGCCGTTGGCGTACATTTGGAGGCATTCTCGCTTGAACTCATCGGGATATCCAAGATGCAGTTGATAATCCTCAATGAACTGCCGTTGGCAATCGGCACAAATGTGATTTTGTTTGCCTCTTCGATGTCCATTCTTACGGATGTTAGTCGATCCACACTCCGGGCATTGCATAGGACGTTCACCCAATATCATCCTTTAATTATGCAACGCCTCATCGTTTCAGTCCCGTGACCGGGATTCAGTGAACTGCGAGCAGGAAGTCTTGCAGCGAATGCCTGATAGACTGCCACCAGAGCTAGGGCAGCAGGTGGAAGAAGACATTCGCAACAAGAACAGCCCGGAAACCTTGCTTCGAGAGCTAGCGAAGCTCGGGGTTAAGCACGCTCCGGAAAATGTCGTGCGGATCGCTAGAAAACGAAGCGGCGGCATTGTGTTTTTGGAGACTGGCGATTAAAGTCGTGGACTGCAACATATTCTAAACAGACATGGCCCAGACTTTGCGGCTCAAGGGATTTTGGAGACTGACATTCCTGATCTGGTTTTTAATGCTGCAACGTTGGGGGAAGTTATCTTAAAGCAGGGCAACCGGAATGTCTATCGGATCTTTTTTAATGGTCAGATTCGTTATGTCGCAGTGGACGTAGGCGATAATGGATTTATCGTTGGCGCTAATCCCGTTGGTAGAAAGACTTTCCAAAGACTCCAGAGGAGAGCTGAGCGAGATGCCTAAAAAACTTAGATTAGTCGCAGACTACAACTGCGACCCTTTGTGGGACGAAGAAGGTGAGATGCGTGAGCCGTCAGAGTTTCCGCTGAGTCAGGAAACCATTGATGGGTTGAATCAATGGCAGACTGCCTATGATGCCATTCTCAATCTACAAGATCCTTACGCCATCGCTTTTCCAAGTCCTGAAGCAGAAGCTGCTTGGGAGCAGGAAGGATTAGCACTGGCAAAGCAGTTGCAAGAAGAGCTGGGAGAGGAATACGAAATCCATTACAACAACCAGCCAGTCAAAACTCTAGTGCAGGTCTAGACTGTGGCAGAATTTTGTTGTTTCAGTCCCGTGACCGGGATTAAGTGAAGTGCGAGTTAAGACCTTTTTCTTTTCGGTTGGGGTATTAGGATGTTTCAGTCCCGTGACCGGGATTCAGTGAGCTGCGAGTTTTTAGCAATGAGGGCAAGATTCATGAATTGAATAGTTTCAGTCCCGTGACCGGGATTAAGTGAAGTGCGAGGGGTGTTTTTTTCTGTGTTAAAGTGTTTTCAGATCGCACTTGGAGTTTCAGTCCCGTGACCGGGATTAAGTGAAGTGCGAGGACTATAGAATTTAGAGAATCAAGCACCTTATTCTGAG
>NZ_JJML01000045.1 GCF_000775285.1 Neosynechococcus sphagnicola sy1
GGAAGAATATTGGGAATTGCGATCATCAGTACAGGTTATTTTTGATGCTCGACCCGACCCTTTTAAAACATCCTCTAAGCTCCAATGTCCGAGTAAAAAGCTCCAATGTTCGAGTAAAAAGCTCCAATGCCCAAGTGAAAAGCTGAATTGCCGCTTCCGCCGACCTTCTAGCCCCAGTGGTAAGATTTTGAGGGCGAGGCTGAGGCACAGAGAACAATGGCAAGTCCGATTAAATTCGGTACAGACGGTTGGCGGGGGTTAATTGCAGAAGACTTTACCTGCGATCGCTTGGCTGAAGTAGCTCCGGTTGCCGCTCAGGTGCTGTCTCAACTTGACACCACAGGAACTCGCAAGATAATTGTCGGCTACGATCGCCGCTTTATGGCCGAGGAATTTGCCCGTGTGACCGCCGAGTCAGTCTGCAACTTTGGGTTCGACGTAGACTTGGCCGATACCTACGCCCCCACCCCAGCCTTTAGCTGGATCGCCCACGATCAAAAAGCCCTAGGTGCTTTGGTGATCACCGCTAGTCATAATCCCGGTGGGTACTCGGGCTTAAAGGTGAAAGGCGGGTTCGGTGGCTCGGTGTCCCCAGAGGTGACCCAAAAAATTGAAGCCCTGTTAGCCACCCCCGCGTCATTCCCTGCCACCGAACCAGGAAGGCTCCAGTCGATCAACCCTTGGCAAACGGGTTACTGTGAAGCCCTCACCGCCCACGTAGATCTGGAGATCATCCGCGCCGCCATTGCCGCTGGCCGCCTCACGGTCTTTGTCGATGTCATGCACGGTGCCACCGCAGGGGGAATGGAAACACTGCTGGGAGTCCCGATTCATGAACTCAACAGCCACCGTGACCCCCTGTTTGGGGGCGGTGCCCCGGAACCCCTGCCGAAATATCTGTCCTATCTCTGTCGCCAGATTCGTACCCATCAACACCACCATCCTCAGGGGTTAGCGGTGGGGCTGGTCTTTGATGGGGATGGCGATCGCATTGCGGCGGTGGATAGTCAGGGCAACTTTCTCAGCTCCCAAATCCTGATTCCAATTCTGATCGAGCATCTGGTTACCCGTCGGGGCATGGGGGGTGAAATCATTAAAACCGTCAGTGGTTCCGATCTGATTCCCCGGATTGCTGAACTCTACCAATTGCCCTTATTTGAAACCCCCATTGGCTATAAGTACATTGCCGATCGCATGTTAACCAGCCCGGTTTTACTCGGCGGCGAAGAATCCGGCGGCATTGGCTATGGTCATCACATTCCCGAGCGGGATGCCCTGCTTTCGGCCCTGTATCTCCTCGAGGCGATCGCCCAATCGGGTGAAGATTTAGGGCAACTCTACCAGAACCTCCAAGCCCAAACCCATTTCAGCAGCGCCTACGACCGAATTGATCTCCCCCTAGCCAATATGACGGTGCGATCGCAGTTGCTGCAAAAACTCCAGACCCAACCCTTGACCACCCTGGCCGGACAAGCCGTTACCGACTGCTTAACCATCGATGGCTTCAAGTTCCGTCTCCTGGATGGCAGTTGGCTGATGATTCGCTTCAGCGGCACCGAACCCGTGCTGCGACTCTATTGTGAAGCCGCCACGCTGGAACAGGTGCATCAATTGCTGAACTGGGCAAAGGATTGGGCCACTTGTGGTTGAGGGGTTGCCAGGATCTTGCCCTGAGAGACCGCGCTACTCAGCCAGCAATTGCACCACCGCGGTATCGAGGTCGTAGTACCCCCCCACCACCCGTAACTGTTTCTCGGCCACCAGTCGAGCAATCACAGGGGACTGCAATAACCGTTGAGTTTGCATCACCACATTGGCTTTGACGGCATTTTCCAGGGCATCTCCTGGATCATTGGCGGTGGCATTCAATGCGGGTTGAATTGCTTCAATCAATTTAGAGATCACCCCTGGTAGCTCTCCTCCTTTAAATGCAGTCTTCACGGCACCGCAGCGCTCATGGCCTAACACCATTAATATCTTGGCCTTCAAAATTTGGGTGGCATACTCCTCACTGCCCACGGCTTCCAAGGAAGCAATATTGCCAGCAACGCGGACGACAAAGATATCCCCCAGCCCTTGATCAAAGATGACTTCCGGGGGCACCCGCGAATCTGAACAACCGAGCAGCGCTGCAAAGGGTTCCTGATGCTCGGCAATGGCTTGTATCCGATCAAAATTTTGATGGGGGTTCTCCCGCTTGCGGGTGACAAACCGTTGGTTGCCATCCATCAGGAGCTGTAATGCCTGATCGGGGGTAAGGTCGCTGGAAGATATTTCTGGGTTAACTGTCATGCACTGAAAATCATTCAAAAGAACGGGCAAATGTTAGCAAGACCATCGCCACCCCGCCAGAGACGAGACCCGTGTCCCGACGGAGGAGATCGCTGGCGAATGCCTGCAAAGACATCGAATCTAGCTTAGTGGATTCCCTGGATTCAGACTACCCCGCAGCCTCAAGGTTTTACTGACCGGCAAGATCAGCGAATCCAGCCACCTGAGCATCAGAATGCTCTCCCCAGAAAACCCGATAAAGTAAAAGAATGTAAACATTGCCTTCAGCAGGACTAGAGCAACCATGCGCGTAAGTTTTAATGACCGGCAAAGGGGGCGTTGGTAAAACCTCCGTTGCCGCAGCGACAGGGCTGCGTTGTGCAGAACTGGGCTATCGGACTCTAGTTCTCAGCACCGATCCGGCTCATTCCCTCGCCGATAGCTTTGATCAAGAACTCGGCCATGACCCCCGGCAGGTGCGTCCCAACCTCTGGGGGGCGGAACTGGATGCCCTGATGGAATTAGAGAGTAACTGGGGAGCAGTGAAGCGCTACATTACCCAGGTACTGCAAGCGCGGGGCTTAGAAGGCATAGAGGCGGAAGAATTAGCCATCTTGCCAGGGATGGATGAAATTTTCAGTTTGGTGCGGATGAAGCGTCACTATGATGCCCAGGACTTTGATGTCTTAATCATTGACTCTGCCCCGACGGGCACAGCCCTGCGGTTGTTGAGCTTGCCGGAGGTGGCGGGCTGGTATATGCGCCGCTTTTATAAGCCCCTGCAAAAAATGTCCGCCATCCTCAGACCCCTGTTTGAACCGATCTTTAAGCCTGTCATGGGGTTTTCCCTGCCCGACAATGAGGTTATGGATGCTCCCTACGAGTTCTACGAGCAAATTGAAGCCCTGGAAAAGGTGCTGACGGACAACACCCAAACCTCGGTACGATTGGTGACCAACCCCGAAAAGATGGTAATCAAGGAATCTCTGCGTGCCCATGCCTACCTGAGTCTCTACAATGTGGCCACGGATATGGTGATTGCCAATCGGATCATCCCCGATCAAGTGAGCGATCCCTTCTTCCAACGCTGGAAAGCATCTCAGCAGCAGTATCGCCAGGAAATTCACGATAACTTTTCCCCCCTGCCGATTAAGGAGGTGCCCCTCTTTGCAGAAGAACTCTGCGGGTTGCCCGCCCTAGAACGGCTCAAAGAAATCCTCTATGCTGGGGAAGATCCCGCCCAGGTTTACTACAAAGAAACCACCTTGCGGGTGGTACAGGCGGATAACCACTACAGCTTAGAGGTTTATCTCCCTGGCATTCCCAAGAGTCAAGTGGAACTCAGCAAGTCGGGGGATGAACTCAATATCCGCATTGGTAACCACCGCCGTAACCTGGTGCTGCCCCAATCCCTGGCGGCACTACAACCTGCTGGAGCCAAGATGGAAGACGACTATCTCAAGATCCGTTTTGCCTGAGGGGAGCCGTAGCAGCTGTCCTATGGGGGCATCCCATCAACTGACCGGGCGATCACCCCACCCAAGGAGCGTTCCTCCAGTTCCACTGCACCGCTGGATCATGCTGGGGTTGCTCTTGGTCTGTTGGCTGGGTTGCTGGGTGCCGGCTCCGGTTTGGGCCGCCACTGTGCCATCCGATCGCCCGGAACTTACCCTGGAATTGCTCCAGGAGCGGCTGAAATCGCCGATGCAGAGCGAGGGGGGCCGGGTTCTGGATCTGCGGCATTTGATCATCGATCTACGCCCCGAGAATGGGGATCTGCGTGATCAGTTCTATGAGCGGCTCCAGACGCAACTCCAGCGGTCTGGAACCCCCCTGGGTCTAGATCTGAGTTATTCCCAGATCAAAGGGGAGTTGGTGCTCAGCAAGTTAGGGTTACGCACCCCCCTCTATGGCAAGGCGCTCTCACCGATTTTTTCGGAGGCTGAACAGATCCAACTCCAGCGCGATCGCCGCCGCCTGTCGCAATTGCGGCAACTTTCCCAATCGCTGCTGACCACCCCCGGTGGCAATGGCCAATTGACACCCCCTTCCCAAATTACGGTGTTTCGAGGGCCGCTGAAGCTGGTGCAAACTCGCTTTGAGGGGGCTGTGAATGCCAGCAATACCTTCTTTCTCAATCGCGTCGAGGCTCCAGGGGCAGACTTTACCCAGGAGGTTGATTGCTCAGAAACTCGCTTCAGTCAGCCGGTTAACTTTACCAGTGCAGTGTTCCGCCGGGATCTCCGCTTTCGTAACAGCATCTTTTTTGCCAAAGCCGGATTCAGCCAGGATCAATTCCAGGGAGTCGCCAACTTCCAGGGCAGTGAGTTTCAGGCAGCGGTGCGATTTAACCAGGGGCGATTTCAACAACTGGCAAACTTCAGTCGTACCCAGTGGCAGGGAACAGCGGATTTTTCCCAGACCCAGTGGCAAAATACGGCGATGTTTACCAAAGCCCGATTTCTGCAACCGTTGTTTTTGACGGAGGCTGTCTTTGAACAGACGTTACTGTTACGAGAGGCTCAGTTCAATCATCCGGTGAATCTGCGCGGCGCTCAGATTCTCAACCGGGCAGATTTTAGCTACGGTAGCTTCGGTAAAGCGGCTTACTTGAATATTTCCGGGCTAGAATTTGATGCCGATCAGGCCAAAATTCTGGGAGATCCGGGGCAGATTGGCCGGGTCTTGTCGGCTCCCCTGCTGTCTGGCAATGAAACCCTGTTTCGGAATTTAATTCAGAATTTCCGCCAGTTACAACAAATTGCAGATGCCAACCAGGTAGAGTATTCGATGCAGCAACTACGACTGCGGGAACTGTCCCAACGGTTTTTAGGAACTAATCTCAATACAGCGACCTTAAACCAGTTAGGGCGCTTGGGGTTCTCCACGGTTCAGGCAACTCAGATTATCCAGACCCGTAGCCGCCACTCCTTTCGTAGTCTCACGGAGCTGTTAAGTCTCGAGACGGTCGATTTTGCAACCTTGATTCGGGTGCGGACGCGGGCGATCGCGGAAGAACCCTTGCCCCCGATCTGGAATCTCAGCCGTCGGATTGGCTGGGGCTGGCAATGGCTGGGGCTGAGCTTGCTACTTTTGCTCAGCCGCTATGGCTCCAGTTTTGGGCTGGTGTTTGGGGTGGGCATGTTGGCGATCGCTTACTTTGGGTTACTGTTTTGGGTGCTAGATCGCTGGCGACGGTTCCGGCACCCCCCCGTGATTCCCACGGTCTTCGAATCCGCTTGGGTACTGATCAGTGGGGGACTGTTGACCCTGACTGCCGTGAGTGCGATCGCCCGTACCGCCACGCAACCGGGGTGGACGCTTTTCTGCCTGGGGGTGATGACGCTGCCACTGCCGCTGTTGATGGTGGTGCGCATCTATCAGCAAGGACGGTATCACGATCAGATGGCGGTGAGCTATTTCGTCGAAGAAGGCACCTTGCGCCAGTTACGTCTGTTGATCGGACGGTTGCCAACTATCCCCCGCTATCCCCTGTTTCGCGAACGGTACCTGCCCCTGCTCTGGAATCGTCGCTGGAACTGGCTCAACTATTACGACTTCAGCCTCAATAACTTTGTGAAGCTGGGCTTTAACGACATTCGCCTCCGGGATGAACATCTACCGGGGTTAATTTCTGCCCTCGTCTGGTATCAGTGGAGCCTAGGGCTGCTGTATATTGCCCTGCTGTTGTGGACCCTCTCCCGCACGATTCCGGGGCTGAATCTATTGATCTACTTGAAATAATGTCTGGGGACTGATTACGGTGCCGATTCCGGGGCATAGATAATTTCATCTTCCTGCCGCCAAGCTGGATCAACCAGGCAAAGAAACACCAGGGGTTCCCGGCTCTGGTTGTGAATAAATTGATGGGCATGGGGGGGAATATATATCGCATCCCCTGGTTCTACCGCCTGCACCTCTTCATCAATGTGCATCACCCCTGTGCCACTGAGAATGTAGTAAACCTCTGAGGTTTTCAAGGCATGGGGGGTGCAAGCCATGCCAGGGGGAACCGTGGCGTGGGCTAAACTGTAGCGCTGGGCGATCGCTTGCTTATCAGGGTGCAGCAGTTCTCGTAGTAGGGAACCATCGCCCGCCGTGAACTCTGGACAATTGGCGAGTTTCTGAATCAACATCCTGGTGGTATCTCGACTAATAATAAAGCTGGGTCGTGGTTGGGGAGGGGTGCCGATAATCTGGGCAATGAATCGCGGATTCTGAGAGCGCTACTTTGGGATGTACCGTACATTTTAGGTGATAGTCTCCGGTAAAAAACTGGCAGCGGGCACAGGGAATCTGGTGCATCCGTTGGGCGTTGCGGAGGCCATCTCGCAGGGCTGTTCCCAGGCTCCATGCGACTAAACTGGTTAGTCCCCAAGCGCCAATAAAGCACAAAGGCACCAAAATTGGCTTGATCCATAGCATCCAGACAGAGAAGAATGGCAACACAGATTTACTAATCCTGCAGATGATGAGTTATTTTAATCTGCTGGATGAGGTATTGTTAACCCCCGAGAGGGGTCGCTGGATCTTGGCTCCAACTCATCAGCCAGAACTGCCTCCTATCCCCTGTCAGCCTAGAGCTACCCTCCACCTATACCGTTGAAATCCTAAAAAGGTCTAAAATCCGACCGGGGAACCGGGGTTTTGTGGCATGATTTTTTAAAAGCGCTGTTTTTGTTCTTTAGACTACAGGAAAGCAGTTATGTCTCTCCGTCTAGGTGATACCGTTCCCAATTTCACCCAAGCATCTTCCACAGGTGATATCGATTTTTATGAGTGGGCGGGTGATAGCTGGGTGATTCTGTTCTCACACCCCGCTGACTATACCCCCGTCTGCACCACTGAACTCGGTGCCGTTGCTAAGCTGAAGTCCGAGTTTGACCAGCGCAACGTCAAGCCAATTGCCCTCAGCGTGGATGGCGTTGAATCTCACCAAGGCTGGATTGGAGATATCAACGAAACCCAGAATACAACCGTCAACTACCCGATTCTGGCAGATGCCGATCGGAAAGTGTCTGATCTCTACGACATGGTGCATCCGAATGCCAATAACACCTTGACGGTGCGGTCTGTGTTTGTTATTGACCCCCAGAAGAAACTGCGCTTGACCATTACCTATCCAGCAAGCACTGGGCGTAACTTCGCAGAAATCTTACGGGTGATTGATTCCTTGCAACTCACCGATCACTACAGTGTTGCGACCCCAGTTAACTGGCAGGACGGTGGCGATTGTGTGATCGTTCCTTCCCTCAAAGACCCAGAGGTGCTCAAGGAAAAATTCCCCAAAGGGTATACCGAAGTCAAGCCTTATCTGCGGATGACGCCCCAGCCTAACAAGTAAGGGTCGTTTGAGGCCAAGTTAGATCGAAGTCAGAGTGAAAGCCTGTCAAGACCTGTGAAGGATTGACAGGCTTTCACTGAAAATGGCGAACCAACCATGGCAACGGCAGGGTCAAGCCCTGGCCACAAACTGACGGAAGGAGGGATGATAGAAGCGCACTGCTGCCGATTGATCACCATGCCATCCCCCTCTTTGAAATATGCATATTTCCCTGGCTGTGTGGCTCAGGGCGCCTGTCGGGAACTGTACCAGTCTACCCAAGCACTCACCCAGGCATTGGGCATTGAACTGGTGGAGCTGAAGCAGGCAGCTTGCTGTGGCTCTGGTACCTTTAAGGAAGATTCCCAACTGCTGGAAGATACGGTGAATGCCCGGAATATTGCCCTAGCGGAGGAACTCCAGCTGCCCCTGTTAACCCATTGCAGCACCTGTCAGGGGGTGATTGGCCATGTAGATGAACGGCTGAAGCAAGCCCAACAGCAACAGCCTGCCTATCTGGAACAGGTGAATGGCTTGCTACAGCAACAGGGTTGTCTGCCCTATCGCGGCAGCACCACGGTGAAGCATTTACTCTGGGCGCTGGTGGCTGACTATGGCCTCGCCGAGATTCAGGCTCAGGTGACTCAAAAACTCTCCGGGTTGCAGTGTGCGGCCTTCTATGGCTGTTACCTCCTGCGGGGGCAAACGTCCCTTGCCTTCGACGATCCCTACCAACCCGAGTCCATGGAAAATCTATTCCGTGCGGTCGGTGCGACACCGATCTACTATCGAGGCCGCACCCAGTGCTGTGGTTGGCCCTTGTCGAGTTATGCCACGACCCAATCCTTTCAGATGGCGGGGATGCATATTCAGGAGGCGATCGCCGCTGGTGCGGATTGCATAGTCACCCCGTGTCCGCTCTGTCACTTAAATTTAGATTCGCGCCAGCCGGAGGTGGCACGGGTGATCGGTCACCCCCTAGGTCTGCCGATTCTCCACCTGCCCCAGTTAGTTGCCCTGGCATTGGGCATTACCCCCCAAGCCTTAGGACTGGATCGTCATATTGTCTCCACCCACCCGGTGCTGGCAAAACTGGGGTGGGCCTAAGCCAGTTTTGGGGTCAAGTCCGCTCCATCTATTAAATTGTTTGAAGTTTTGCAGCTGTTCTCAAAAGCCATCTTAGGCGCTGGGGTAAACTAAGCGTTGATTCTGAAGTCTTCATCTTGCAGAACCCCTGAAGGCGTTAAACACTCATTTGGAGCCTTTATAAGATGTCTCATTCAGTCAAAATCTATGACACCTGCATCGGCTGCACCCAGTGCGTCCGGGCTTGTCCCCTAGATGTACTGGAGATGGTGCCCTGGGATGGCTGTAAAGCCCAGCAGATTGCATCTTCTCCCCGGACAGAAGACTGTGTAGGTTGCAAGCGGTGTGAAACTGCCTGCCCTACCGACTTTCTGAGTATCCGAGTTTACCTAGGAGCCGAGACCACTCGCAGTATGGGCCTAGCCTACTAAGCAGTGTCAATTGGATTACTCACGTTGTTTCTAAGATAGATGGGGGGGCTTTTGGCTCCCTCAGTTTTTTTGCATCCAGCTTCTGAAGTTGGAGGTTGAAACTCAAATTCCCCGGATTGAATGGGAGAAGATTCAAATATCCCCAGAGGGCTGGGCAACCCCGCTCGCAGGTTTGGTGATCACCAATACTCCCATTGTTCCTCCGGCGATCGGGTAGTGAACGGCGGGGGTAAACCCTGCTTGTTTTGCCAGGTGAAGTTGCTCCGTCCCAGTGGGGAATTTTTCTAAACTGGGAGCAATGTAAGCATATTCCTCCGACAGATGCCAGTGTTCCGCCATCGGCACCACCACCATTGCTAAATACCATTGCTGAAAGGCTGAAACCATTGGGTTACTGGGGCGGTGCAGATCCAGAATCGCTGCCCTTGCTCCTGGCTTCAGTACCCGGTACAATTCCCGGAGACTCCGGGGAATATCGGTGACGTTGCGCAGACCATAGCCCATGGTGGCGGCATCGAAGGTATGGTCGGCAAAGGGCAAGGCTAGGGCATCTGCTTCTGTCCAGGTAATCGGCGATCGCCCCGGCAAGACCAGGTAACGCTGACGGGCGATCGCCAGTTGGGCAGAGGAAAAATCAGCACCAATCACCTGCCCCTGATCTCCCACTGCCTGGGCTAACAGTTGAGCCAGATCGCCGCTGCCACAGCATAGATCTAAGACCACGGCTCCTGGATGGGGCCTAGCCCAATTCACCGCCATTTGCTTCCAAATCTTATGCTGTCCTAGACTGAGCCACTGATTGAGGTCGTCATAGACTGGGGCGATGCGGTTAAAGAGGGTTTGAATTGAAGCAGCAGTGGGGTCAATAGTCAGCATCAGCCGTTCTCAGTCAGCAAACAGCCTCCTGAGAATATCACTCCGTTGGCATCACCCAAGTAACAACGTCCACATCGCTCAAAGAAACCCTATGATCCATCTGCGTCAGCGAACTGAGACAACTCCCCGCCATGAAGTAAACGCTTAAGGTTGCTGCTGCTGCCGAAGCTACCAGAAAGCCAGCTAACATTAACGAGAACTCTTTTCGGGCGATCGCCTCCTGCATCAGGTGCAGCGCCCAGGCAACCAAACCTACGACGACAACTAAAATAGCGATCATTTAACTTAATTTTTTTTAACACTTTTCCTGATTGTAACAGACTGTAATATCTTTCTCACCCTAGAGCACACTGCCCCAGCAATTCTCAGTATGACTAATAGCTGTTCAGTCCCCGAAAAAGCCAGTATTGTAAGGACATCTGGATCACGCAAGAGAGTCAGAACGGTTGAAACAGCGAAGGTTGTTTGATGGGATCGTGGATTCTTTTGTACTGATTTGCCAACCCGCAAAACCTTTTTTGATGACTTGAGAGCGTTAACCCGCTACCTGTACTTCGACAGCTGGGATCATCTACTCACCTTTATGCTTGAGGGTCTAGAGTTGGAGATCCCTCCCAATACCAGTTGAATTTCCATACTGAGAATTGCTGTGCGATAGACCTAACTCGATCGCAATCCGTGAAAATTTGTTACAATATCAAATGCTTGCTGGTGTAGCTCAGTTGGTAGAGCAGCTGATTTGTAATCAGCCGGTCGCAAGTTCGAGTCTTGTCACCAGCTTTTAAGAAGAATAAGCGTTTCACAGTCCAGAAAAGGCTTCTGGGCTGTTTTTTGTGTGGGTTTTAACAACTGCGTTGGGTGTTGTTGGACATCATTGGGCTTAGTGGTGCAGAGAAGTCTTGAAAGGCTTACTAGGGCAGGAATCTCAACTGAGACAGGAAGGGTTTAAAGTGGGCGTTCCATGAGACGCATAAGTTCCCCAACTCAAAGCAAAACTCATGGCAAGCCCCTCTTGTATCGTCAACGGCAAGACCAACTGGGTCAATGGGTGAAACCGAAAGACCAACGGCACCTCCAAGGCTTTGCTGAAATGCTTTCGGCGATTCTGCAATCGGGCAGTGTGTGCCTAGGGAAGGGCTTCCCTACCTGAGTCATCGCGACTGCCAAGCCCGGGGGCACAGTCCTAACGGTTTGCATTGCATTGCATAGAAAACACAAAGAGATTGAAATTTAAAAGTGAAATCCCTGACCCACGCAAGTTAGATCGGGATGTTCGCCAAATAGATCCTGCTAAAGAACCCAGTTTAGGTGTCAATACACCCCAGGATGATAATAAGCTAATCGGCATTCATTTTTCAAAACAATCACTTTACTGAAAGGATTTAACGCCTAGTTAAATGTGGTTTGGATGCTGAACAGCTTACCCTAAATTTTGGATTAACCCAATGAACGCATCTACCTGCTCAAAGTTGAGCTGATTGAGATTAGTATTTCTAAATTATCACGGTATCAAAGTTTTGATACCGTGATACCCTCTTCTTCATACTCCTATGGTTCTCAAGTGTACGTCCTGCAACGAAATATCGCTAAACTAATGCTAAACCTAACTTAGAATGTATTCCATTAAAGTTTTTATCAACTTGTAATCCGACGGATTCAAAAAAATGCAAGAAACTATTATAGTACCTACTATAATGAATAGTAAATTTATCAAATTTAGAAATATCGTAGTAGCTAAAAATATCCAATGGACGACTACAATCAATTTCTGACTGACGTATAAAAGGCAAAGACATTTGAATTGCTAATTCTTCAGTGCGTGTATCATGAGTGATAAGAACTGCAGGCGTTCCAGAAAGTAGTGAGGCAATCGTTCCATGTACTCTGGAACCTATGCAAAACTTTTTAAGCATCAAATAACGAATCCATTCGATAAAGCTAGTATGAACTATGCCATGACAGCGCAGGTAGTTTTTGACCGTAGATATATCGGCTCCATAAGTTACTGTTAGAATCTCCTCAAATAGCGCTGCTTTCGATTGATCAATAAGGGAATCGTAAACGCAGAACATATCTACAAGTTCTGATTGCAAAATGATATCAGTGTTGAGTCTAAATGCTTCCTTGTATAGATAATTTTGAAAATCTTTAGCTCTAGAATAAAGGTGACGAGTACCATGCATAACAATATCTGATATTCTCAACTCAGTTGTTAGGCGAAGACTAGGCACCCTCTGACCTGAAAGCAATAGAGAAGGGCAACCAGTTGGCACAACATTCTTAATGCCATAACCATTCAACACTTCACAGCTAAATTCACCACGTACAGAAATAGCCCTTGAACTTTCTGATGCCAACTTAAGCAAACGAGTGGTACCAGGTTTTAAAGGAGCTAACATATTACCATCATAAATCTGTGCGCCAATACCGCAAATAATTACAGGTAAACCTGTTGCCTCAATACGTGCAGTTAAAGTACTAAAGTCAGAGTAAGGATTCACCCAATTAGCAGCAGCAATAACAATGACATCACAATCTTCAATATCCTTAGGCGAAAAATGAAATTCGCATCTCTTAGCATCCTGTAAAACAGTAAATAGAGACTCAGAGAAAATCATGTTGCCAGTATTATTACCGAAATCTTGTAACATTCGTTCAGTAAATGCTTTGGATGCTATATTTTTCGAGCTTGAATCTATACCAAGAACCGCTGGACGTTTATACATAATCATTATTCCTTAACGGGTAAATTCCCCGTTGCTTGCGGGGTTTACAAAAAGCGGGAGTGCGATCCGAGGGAGAAATTCCGTAATGCCCCATCTGCTTGCAGGGGGGTAGAAATTTTAACATCCTTCCTGTAAGTTTTACTATCATTCACCTCTGTTTAGTAGGCTAACGAATTCATTGTATTGCTCACCATAAACCCTTTTAACAGCTCTTCGCTCTAACAAACTGTTATAGACAGAGTCATATTGAGACGTGACTTTATCTATTTGGAAATCATTTTGAATTTGCTTGGCCGCATTAACATAAGCAATGTGGTTTTCACGATCTAGCATCTTATACATCGCAGAGACTAAATTACCCACAAACTTAGTGTCATTGGGTTCAGGAGCAACTAATACTCCAGCGACAAGACTATTGTCGCTCCTAAAGGTTACGATATTTTTTACCTCTCCAACGTCGGTAGCAATGACGGGTGTACTCGTTTGAATACATTCAATTAGAGTTAGAGGAAATGACTCACCCTGAAACCTTGACGCGAGTATACCGCAATCACAAAGTCGATAAAAACCATGAATTTCTTTTGGTATCCCAAAAATTTAACATTATTGAACTTGTCATATATTTCACTTAAACGTGTCTTTTCTTCCCCATCACCGCACAATAATATAAATAACTCTTTATCGGATACGTCATTTATAATTAAAGCAGCCTTTATAGCTTCTTCCCAACCCTTCGATCTAATAGCTCTTGATGCAATTCCAAAAACAAAAGCATCATCTGAAATACCTAAATCGCTTCTCATAAGTGGGAATGCACCTTCTCTAACGGGTACGGCATTAGGTAGTTTTGTGAATAACAAAGGTGACAAAGGCAACTGATCAAATGCAGCCAGATTCTTTTCGGAAATATAAACCCAGTGATCAACTAATTTTAAAAATTTTAGAAGATATTGTGCATCTATTTGCTCACATTCATAGGCTCCATGATGGGTTACTATGTAAGGAATATTGATTGATTTAGAAGCAGAAAAAAAGTATTCCCAGCCCGGATTGTGAGAATGAATTAAATTTATATTAGCTTCTCTAATAAAGCTCTCAATGCCAATTTCATCAATCAGATCTTTGCAATAAACAGGGATACGTCTATTGAGCATATTGCGAATATCTTCATTCTCTTGTTGGGAATCTAAAATCGCAAAAGATACTAAATATCCCATTGATAAAAGTTGATTGGCTAAATGTATTGGGAATATCTCCCCACCACCTAGATGAAAACCTAATGACGCGATGAGAATATGCTTTGTAATTTTTTTCTCTTTCAGAAGTGATGATATATCGAACAGGTCAATCAAACCTTCGGATGTACTTTTTTTGAATGAATGCTTGTAATGATCAGCAAGTAAAGCGTAAAATCGAAATAATGAATTTTCGCTTATACCATGATAATTTCGGAGAAACTTCGCCACCCTAAAATGCTCACGAAAATATTTTTCACTAGCGAAACTAGTAACTGATGTGTTCGCAGAATGTTGTCTGAAATAGCTTTTGGCAGTTGGTTCATAAGCAATTCTTCCACCACCAGCTAAAACCGCATATAAAAACCAATCTGCACAAACTTTGTACTCCGCCGCTGCACTCCATATCTCAGGGGGTAATATTTGGTTGCGAAACACACAGCCCCCGACATTTGCTATTACATTTCTTATGCCAAAAGCCCCATTAAACCAATGATTGCTTGTGGCGATGTTCACATCCTTCCAAATTCCTGGGAATGCGCTTTCGCGGTAATCGTCCAATCCAGAAAACTCCACAGAGTCCTCATCCATGAACTGAATTCTACCAAAAGCTACCATAATACTTGGATCTGCAAAGAACTTAACAAGCTTTTCCAGAAAGTCAGGGTCACAACTATCGTCACTTTCACAAATCCACACCAACTCACATGTTGCAAGAGAAAGCCCTTTTTCCCATTGTTTAAAGACACTTCCTGAATTAATCTTATTAAATAAATACTGAATTTTTGATGGATAAAGACTGTGGTATTTTTCTATGACATCCCTACTATTATCTTTGGAGCAATCATCTAATATGATTATCTCATAATTTTTATAAGTCTGATTTAAGATCGAATCCAGCCTTTCAGGCAAGTATCTTGCATGATTATAATTAGGAATCAGGATCGAGACTTTTGGTATGTATTTTTTCTGAAAAATATAATTAGAAAAAGATTGACTTCTTCTCCCTTCACTACGACCGTAAACAATAAAATGATAGAACGGGTTCAAATTTTTATTGCTAACGTCAGGATTATATCGAAGATAGTTTTGAGTTGAAAAAACAGGAGATGGATCCCGCAACTCTTTCCATCCAGCCGTGATGTAATGCATCACTGGATCTATGCCACCTGCAGCAATATCTGGGTATTGAGAATAATAGAAATTAGAGTCGAACTCGCCGGAAATAACTGCGTACTCATTTAGTAAAGCAATGTCGGATTTTTCCCATAATACTAAGCGTTGAAATTCAATACCTACTGACTGATAGGAGTCATAACTTAAGACATCAGTATCAGGCTCCAGCTCTTCAATTTTTTGACGATACTGGAGTGCTTCCTTCCAACGCTTTAACTTTATGAGTGCAAGACTTAAATATTGGTAGGTAGTTGAAAAATCAGGTTTGATTGAGATTGCTTGTTTTAAATAGAGTACTGATTCATCCAATTTTTGCTGAATCATGAGTACTAGACCCAATTGGTATTGCACCATAAAATCTAGTTTTGTGCTTGGTATCTGCCAAAAGTCTGGCTTTAACTCTGCAACTTTTTGATGACATAGAAGCGCTTCATTCCATCGATCTAAATGTCCTAGTGCTACCCCCAAGTTGTGGTGCGACCAGACATATTTGGAGTCTAAATTTATCGCCTGAAGATAGCTGGTAACTGCATCATTCCATCGCCCCAACTTCAGCCACAGATCACCCAGTTGGTGATGTGCTAAGGAATTTTTTGGCTCTTGTTCTAGTCCCTTCTGGTAAGTAGCGATCGCTTCTTCATTATGTCCAAATCTTTCCAGCATACTCCCTAGACTAAAATAGGCCCAATAAAATCTAGGGTCGATTTCAATCGTCTTTTGAAATGCCTGATATGCCTCATCAATTAGTCCTAAGTTCGAGAGACACAGAGCAAGATGGTAATGAGCAAATAGAAAGTTTGGCTGTAGCTCGACTACCCGACGAAAAGTCTCAATTGCCTGATCTAAATGGCCTTGCTCTGCCAATACCTGTCCTACGCCGAATTTAGCCCAATATAAATCTGGTTGTAGCTCAATTGCTTGATTAAAATACTGGATTGCCTCTTCCCATCGATTCTGTTTAAGACTTAGCTCGCCTAGTTTATAGTAAACTACTGCAGAGGACGGATCAATTCGTAGTGCCTCGATATAGGCTGTAGCCGCCTGTGGATATTTTAAATCGACTAGAAGTTGGTCACCTCTTAAAATTAACCTGGCCAATAGTTCCTGATTTTTAGAGGTTGTCATC